>NZ_JBFRFD010000216.1:0-5799 GCF_052114645.1 Arthrobacter sp. 2YAF22_2 | reverse complement strand
AAGTGGAACAGGCGTTTGCGGTGGGGCCGCCGCGCTTTTTTAAGTCATCTCTCGTAACGGCGCCGCCCGCGAATGGGGTGAGTTTCCTTATGCCTGCATGGATTGGCGACCGCTCGCTTCCGGAGTCCGTGATCGCGCCATATGCCGACAATGCCATTCGAGTTGAATCGCGGACATTCACCGTAGGTGATTTAGGTGAACCCTCAGCGGAGGCGGTGGAGCCTGAGGTTGAGGAGGAGTTCCTTCCAATGCCCATTTGGGGTAACCGGCAGCTGGCTGATCGTGAGCCGAGCAGCGAGGAAGTGGTCGCACGGAAGGTGCTGCTCAGCGGTAGCCTGGCGATCTGGCTCGACGACGGGGACCGTATCCGTGCGCTGGACCCAAACCAGCCAAGCGGGGAACGAGTCGTCTATTGCGACCTACACGCAGTTCGGCCCGGCACGTATCTGTTGCTTCGACAAGGGGCGACGGAACAAGGCGTGTTGTATGCAGCCGCGCTGCGATTGCTTGGCGCCAAGAGGGAATCTGTCAGCGCTTCTCAGCATGCTTGGAAAGATGAGCTTTCCAGGCTCCTGACTTTGCGTGGCAAAAAGGCGGCTGTCGGTGAACTCCGACAACTAGGCGTGACCACGGCAGATCGCGCGCCGGCGTGGATGGCGCCGAACCTTGTCCGCCCGAACAGCGATCATGACTTTGAGATTCTGCTTACATGGCTAGGGATCCCAATCCAACCAACCTTCGGTTATGCGACCAAGCTGCGTCAGTTTATCCATCAGGCGATCGCCGAAGTGCGGGAAAAGTTGGAGGTTGCAGTCTCTGCGGTGGATCTGTCAGAGCTGGAACGCGAGGGGCACTTGAGCTTGGACGTTCAGGCGGACGGGTTCCGAGGCATCATCGCGACGCGAGTCCTCGCTATCTCGCCGCACCAGGTGATTGTTCCACGGCGTGATGCGAGGGTGCCGTTCGAAGATTGGGGTGCACGGTGGCTCGAATGATGCCGTCCTACCGGCCAGAGTCGGCGCCGCCCGGCGAGAAGGCGCTCTATGTAGCCCTTGCCTCGAGCCCAGATACCGAGGGCTGGATCGTTTTGCATTCGCTAGCCATCGCCGAGCACGTCCGCCAAGTAGAGGGCGAGGCTGACTTCGTCGTCATCGTGCCCGACCACGGGGTGCTCGTCATCGAAGTGAAGTCGCACCAGACCATCACCGTGCTCGATGACGGTCAGTGGAAGCTCGGTCACGACCGGCCGACTCCGCGGCATCCGTTCAAGCAGGCGAATGAAGCCATGCACAGCCTTCGAGGCTTCCTCGAGTCCAAGAACCTGGACTTGCGCTCGATTCCGCTACTGAGCTGTGCTTGGTTTACTGAAGTCCGCGCGCGGACAATGCTGCCGTCATCGACCGAGTGGCACGACTGGCAGGTGTTGGACTCCGAAGATCGACGCAAGGGTGTTCCGGCGGCGATCTTACGAACGCTCGAGGAGGGCAAGGCGCATCTCGATGCGAAAATTCAGTACTTCTCCTATGGAGGTGTCGGACCGGACCATGAGCTGACTGACCGGATCGCGTCGATCCTGCGCCCCCGTTTCGAGCTGGCGACAGTGGCCGGCGATCGAAGAAGAGTACGTGAGCAGGAGCTCATCAGCTTTATCGGGGAGCAGTACGAGGCGCTAGACGCCATGCAGGACAACCGCCGGGTCCTCTTCACCGGTCCGGCAGGCTCGGGTAAGACGCTCCTTGCGACCGAGGCAGCACGCAGGGAAGTGAGCATGGGTCGATCGGGGCGGTTGCTGTGTTTCAACCGGTTCCTGGGGCGACGCCTTGTCAGCGATATGGACGACCTCCCTGGGGTCACGGTTGGCACACTCCACAAGGAACTGTTGCGGATCGCCGGAGTGCAGCCGCACCCGGGAGCAGGGCAAGATTTCTGGGAGCGCGAGCTGCCGGACCGGGCGATGGAGGTGCTCCTGGAAGGTGGCGAGGGCCTGGTCAGGGACTTCTTAGTTGTCGATGAGACCCAGGACATCGTTCGCGAGCCCTACCTCGATGTGCTTGATCTGATGGTATCCGGTGGGCTTGAGGACGGGCGTCTGCTCCTTTTCGGCGACTTCGAGCGGCAAGCGATATTTGACGCGTCAGATGGGCGGGAGCTGCTGCGTAGCCGTGTGGGTCAGCTCACTACGCATCGGCTCATCACGAACTGTCGCAACCTGCCGAGGATTGGTTACCAAGTGAACACGTTCAGTAAGCTGCAACCCGGCTATCAGCGATTCCGGCGGCGGGACGACGGCTTCGATCCGTCCGTATTCACGTACAAGTCCGGCAGCGACCAGTCTGAGCAGCTGGTGAGCGCTGTACGTACCCTGCGCAACGATGGTTTTGAGCTGAACGAGATCGTGGTGCTGAGCCCTCTTGAGGGGAACTCTACTGCGAGCAGGACAACAGATACTTGGCTCCGCCAGGTGCTTCGACCAGCTGATGGCACCGCGTCGCGACCGGGACAACTGTCCTACAGCACGATCCAAGCGTTCAAGGGACTCGAGGCGCGGGCGGTGGTGGTTACCGATATCGACCGTCACACGATGCCGAACTTCGAATCGCTGCTGTATGTTGGCCTGACGCGGGCGACCGACAGGCTGTTCGCTTTGATCGAAGCCGGGACACTCAGGGCAGCACTGGGAGGAACAGTATGACTGGGCTGGAAGCGCGCGGTATCGTCGAGGCGGCAGTTCGACGCGAGTTATTTGGTCCTGTGGACACGGACTCGCCCCCCGGGACGCCACTCGATTGCTCCTCGGGGGTGCTGGCCTTCGAATCACAAGAAGCCAGCCGCGGTCAGTTTCATGAGATGACGACGCACCAGGAGATCCTCACGCGCTCGGATCCTCTCCGTCGCTATGGCATAGGTGTGCTACATAACGGCGCAGCACAGCGAGGTACAGCGATCTCGTCTCCCGGGACTTCCGACGGCGGTTCGCAGGATGACCCCGACCTTAGCTGGGTCGCTGGACTCGGAGGTACCGAGGAGCATCTCGACGCCCCGACTGTTGAGGTAAAGGGGCGACTTCGCCACGACGAGGCAGATTCCGACGACTTCGACCTCAGCGACGCCAATACCTTCAAGCCGTCAGCGATGGCAATCTCGTTCAAATGCCGCGTGCCGACAAACGGCTCCTTGAGTGTCACGGTAAAGGGCGCCTACTACGACAAGTTGAGCGTGCACATTCCGGGAGTGACCAAAGCCCGCGAGTGGTGGCTCCGTCGCCCGTTTGAACTCTCTGGCACGGTTCCGGGGCACGTGCTTCTAAATGAGAGCAATCGGCTCAAGAACGTTGATACGGCAAGTGGCGAAGAGCGACCGCGCGTTGCTCCGACTACACAGGTCTTCAGCCGGCCGGTTCCCGGAGAGGATGACCCTGAACTCCGACTCGTGACAGTGGCCGTTCTGAATCAAGCGCCAGGCACAGGTTCGGCCAGCGCCCTGTTCCAGATGGGCTTCACGGTTGCTGCCGCGGGTGGGCTCACGATCCAGGCCTACCACGACGTCGAGCAGCCGGACCGGGACGAGGAAGAACAATCTATCGATCTGCTGTACAGGAACAAGCGGACCTACGCGATTGGTCACGGCTGTGCTGCGGAGTGGAGCGAAGCCAACCACGAGGAAACGTCGTGGGTCCAGGCTGAACCGCTCCCTGTATATGAGGTCGTCAGCTTGACGCCGAACGTATACGTGACGGATGAGACGGGAAACAGAACGTCGGTCATGGTTAGCATGGCGTCGTTGGCTGAGGGAAGCGACGCAGGACGGGTGCAGGTTGAAACAGTCCTACGCCTCTATGATGTGTGGATCACCCAGCAGGAGGGTCTCATCCCCGAACTCTTGCCCCGCTTTCGGCCGGCCGCGACGAGGCACATGACGCTCTGTCGTGAGGCGCTGGCTAGGATGCGGGCCGGGTGGGATCTCGTGAACTCAAATCCGATCGCTGGTCGCGCCTTCCGGCTAATGAACGAAGCCATGCTCTACCAGCAGGTGCGATCGCGCTTCGAGCTTCGCGAAGTCGCCGCCGGGTCGGGTGGAATTCTGCGGGTGCAAGGTCCGCACCCGGAACCTGTTGTGAAGCCGGGGACGGGCAACTGGCGTCCCTTCCAGATCGCCTTCATCTTGGCTAGCTTGCCTGAACTCGTGGAGCCTTCGCGAGTCACCCGCGAGATAGTGGACCTGATCTTCTTTCCGACTGGTGGAGGTAAGACGGAGGCATACCTCGGCGCGTCGGCGATCAGCTTGCTTGCCCGGCGTCTGCGTAAGCCAGAGGATGCGGGCACAGACACGCTCATGCGTTACACGCTGCGGCTGCTAACAGCACAACAGTTTCTTCGCGCTGCGGCATTGGTCTGCGTTCTAGAGGACATCCGATCGAAGAATGCGGCGGATCTCGGCGAGACACGATTTAGTATTGGGATTTGGCTTGGTGGTTCCTCTACTCCGAATACCTGGAAGAGGGCCGTCGAGGTTCTGAGTCAGCTGAGGCGCGACCCGCAGACGCAGAATGAGTTTCTGCTACTCCGCTGTCCTTGGTGCGGGGCTCAGATGGGCACGAAACCGCGAGGGCGAAGTGGTCAGGACGTCATCGGCTATGAGCAAGTCGGGCAGAAGGTCATCTTTCGCTGTGTCGATTCGGTCTGTCTGTTCAGTGGGCGGAAGGGGTTGCCGGTGCATGTCGTCGACGACGACATCTACGAAACTCGCCCATCGATCGTCATCGGTACCGTCGACAAGTTCGCCATGATGGCTTGGCGCCCAGAGTCGAGACGACTGTTCGGCTTAGGCGATGACGGTAGCCGCCAGGTATCTCCGCCTGGCCTCATCATTCAGGACGAGCTCCATCTGATCTCCGGGCCGCTTGGCTCGATGGTCGGTCTATATGAACCTGTGATCGACGAGCTCTGCACCGATTATCGTGGCGGTGAGCCTGTGCCGCCCAAGATCATCGCATCGACGGCGACCATTCGGCGGTATGAAGATCAAATCCGGGGACTCTTCGGGCGCCAGCAGGTGGCACTCTTCCCGCCGCATGGGCTGGAAGAAGGACATTCGTTTTTCGCTGAACCTGCCACGCTCGACGATGGCTCGCTCGAGCCGGGACGCCGCTATCTCGGCGTCATGAGCTCCTCACTCGGGTCGATGCAGACTGTCCAAGTGCGAGTCGCAGCGGCAACCCTGCAGGCAGGTACCGAGATCCCCGAGCCCGACCGTGATGGTTACTGGACGAATGTCAACTTCCTCAACAGCCTGCGCGAGTTGGGCAACACCGTGTCGCTGCTGGAGTCGGACGTGCCTGACTACTTGACCGGACTGCGCTTCCGGGATGGTATCGAACCGCGTTGGCCGCGGGAGACGATGGAGCTCACCTCCCGGCGTCGAAGCGATGAGATCCCGAAGGCCATCGAGGTACTTCAGGCTCGCTACGGGTCCCCGAACTGTGTCGACATCTGCTTGGCATCAAACATCATCGAAGTCGGTGTCGATATCGACCGGCTCGGACTCATGACGATCGTTGGCCAGCCCAAGACGACGGCACAATACATCCAGGTCAGCGGTCGAGTCGGTCGTCGGGCGGACGTCAGTCCCGGGTTAGTTATTGCTATCTACGGCGCGGCGAAGCCGCGAGACCGAAGCCACTATGAGCGCTTTCGCACCTACCATCAACGGCTCTACGCGCAGGTCGAGCCAACGTCGGTGACGCCGTTTGCTGCGCCGGTGTTGCGTCGCGCACTCCATGCCGCTGCGGTGGCACACATC
>NZ_JBFRFD010000215.1:0-5825 GCF_052114645.1 Arthrobacter sp. 2YAF22_2 | reverse complement strand
TCTGGCGGCTCACCGGGGGACGCTCCCGCAGCTCTGGCGGCTCACCGGGGGACGCTCCCGCAGCTCTGGCGGCTCACCGGGGGACGCTCCCGCAGTTCTGGCGGCTCACCGGGGGACGCTCCCGCAAAACTGGCGGAGGGCTGTGCGAGGGAGCGTTCCTCCCATTCCTGCCAAATCTGCGGGAGCGTGTTGGAAATTTCGCAAGAGCTGCGGGAGCGTTCCGCCCATTCCTGCCAAATCTGCGGGAGCGTCGGGTGCGGGTGAGCGGGGCGGGCGAGCGGGGCGTCGTCGCAGTTTGCTCAGAGCCCTCCGGCATAGGACAATGGAAGCTGTGACTATGGTCACGAGTAATTGAATATGCCTTTGATCTGCGGCGGGAGAGTTCTGCAAGTAGGTACAAGCAGGCGCCGTAGGAGCAAACCCTCCCCAGGAATCTCTCAGGCCCACGTACCGCCGCGGCAAGGCAACTCTGGAAAGCAGCCGGCATCGTCCTCGGACATGCCGCGCTCACCGACGGTGCAAGCGGACCCCTGCTAACAGCAGGAGGCGCGGAAACTCTCAGGTCCAATACAGAGCGGGGAGGAACCCGAATCAATGTGGCGTACCCTGCGCCGCCTTAGTTATGGAGTTCCTTGTGACTGTTACCCCAGCCTCCACGTCCTTCGTTGACCGGCATGTCGGCGCCCGCCGCCAGGCGGACGTCGACGCCATGTTGAAGGCTGTCGGCTACGACACCGTCGACGCGCTCGTGGACACCGCCGTCCCGAAGGACATCCGGCAGGACTCACCGCTGCAGCTCACGGAAGCCCTCAGCGAGGTGGAGGTCCTTGCGGAGCTGCGTAAGCTCGCCGCGAAGAACAAGACCGCCGTGCAGATGATCGGCCAGGGCTACTACGACACCGTCACGCCGGCCGTGATCCGCCGCAACATCCTTGAAGCCCCGGCCTGGTACACGGCGTACACCCCGTACCAGCCGGAAATCTCGCAGGGCCGGCTCGAAGCGCTGCTGAACTTCCAGACCATGGTCCAGGACCTCGTGGGCCTGCCGATCGCGAACGCCTCCCTGCTGGACGAAGCCACCGCCGTCGCCGAGGCTGTGCTGATGATGCGCCGCGCCAACAAGAACAAGGCAGCGCACGATGGCAAGACCGTGCTCGACGCCGATTGCCTCCCGCAGACCATCGCGATCGTCAGGGGCCGCGCCGAGGCGCTCGGCTTCGAGGTCGAGGTCGCGGACCTGTCCAAGGGGCTGCCCGACGGCGTCATCAACGGCGTCGTGCTGCAGCAGCCCGGCGCCTCCGGCCGCGTGTTCGACCACGCCGCCGTGATCGCGGATGCCAAGGAGCGCGGCGCACTCGTCACGGTCGCCGCTGACCTGCTGGCCCTGACCCTGATCACCCCTCCSGGCGAGCAGGGCGCCGACATCGCCGTCGGCTCTGCCCAGCGCTTCGGGGTGCCGTTGTTCTTCGGCGGCCCGCACGCCGCGTACATGGCAGTCGCCAAGGGCCTGGAACGCTCCATGCCGGGCCGGCTCGTCGGCGTGTCCAAGGACAACGCCGGCGTTCCCGCCTACCGCCTGGCCCTGCAGACCCGTGAGCAGCACATCCGCCGCGAGAAGGCCACCTCCAACATCTGCACCGCGCAGGCGCTGCTGGCCATCGTGTCCTCCTTCTACGCCGTCTACCACGGCCCGGACGGCCTGAAGGCCATCGCCGAAACCACCCACGGCCACGCGAAGACCATCGCCGCCTCCCTGAAAGCCGCCGGCCTAGACGTGCTCCACGGCTCCTTCTTCGACACCGTTACCGTGTCCGTACCGGGTAAGGCCGCCGAAATCATCGCCGCCGCCGACGCCAAGGGCATCAACCTGCGCGCTATCGACGCCGACACTGTCGGCATCTCCGCCGATGAAGCGACGACGACGGCGATCGTCGCCGACGTCGTCGCTGCCTTCGGCGCCAGCGTCGCAGACGCAAAATCAGCCGGGGATTCCGGCTTCGCCCTGGACTCCGCCGTGGAGCGCACCTCGGACTACCTCCAGCACCCGGTGTTCAACACGCACCGTTCCGAAACCCAGCTGCTGCGCTACATCCGCCGCCTCTCGGACCGCGACCTGGCGCTGGACCGCACCATGATCCCGCTCGGCTCGTGCACCATGAAGCTGAACGCCACGGCCGAGATGGAATCCATGTCCTGGCCCGAATTCGCCTCCATCCACCCGTTCGCACCGGAATCCCAGACCGCCGGCTGGCGTGAACTGATCGAGGACCTCGAAGCCCAGCTGACCGAGATCACCGGCTACGACCAGGTCTCCATCCAGCCCAACGCCGGCTCGCAGGGTGAGCTCGCCGGACTGCTCGCCATCCGCGGCTACCACCACTCCCGCGGCGAAGCCCAGCGCAACGTCTGCCTCATCCCGGCGTCCGCACACGGCACCAACGCAGCCTCCGCTGTGCTGGCCGGCATGAAGGTCGTCGTCGTGGCCACCGCCACGGACGGCACCATCGACCACGCCGACCTGAACGCCAAGATCGAACTGCACAAGAACGCGCTCTCCGCGATCATGATCACCTACCCGTCGACCCACGGCGTGTACGACGCCGACGTCCGCGAGGTCTGCGACGCGGTCCACGCGGCCGGCGGCCAGGTCTACATCGACGGCGCCAACCTTAACGCCCTCGTCGGCCTGGCCCAGCCGGGCCAGTTCGGCGGCGACGTCTCGCACCTGAACCTGCACAAGACCTTCTGCATCCCGCACGGCGGCGGCGGACCCGGCGTCGGCCCGGTCGCGGCCAAGGCGCACCTGGCACCGTTCATGCCCGGCAACGCAGCAGACCCGGCCAACGGCGCCGGCGGAACCCCGATCTCCGCGTCGCGCTACGGCTCGGCCGGCGTGCTCCCGATCTCCTGGGCGTACGTGAAGCTGATGGGCGGACAGGGGCTGACCGAGGCCACCAAGTCGGCCCTGCTCGCGGCCAACTACGTCGCGGCGCGCCTCAACGACTACTTCCCGGTCCTCTACACCGGTGAAGGCGGCCTCGTGGCGCACGAATGCATCCTGGACCTGCGCGACCTCACGGCCAAGACCGGCGTGACCGCCGAGGACGTGGCCAAGCGCCTGATCGACTACGGCTTCCACGCGCCCACCCTCGCGTTCCCGGTGGCCGGCACCCTGATGGTCGAACCCACCGAGTCCGAGGACCTTGGCGAGATCGACCGCTTCATCACCGCCATGATCGCGATCCGAGCGGAAATCGACCAGGTGGCCAACGGCGACTTCAGCGTGGACCAGAGCCCGCTGCGCAACTCCCCGCACACCGCGGCCGCCGTGATCAGCACCGACTGGGAGCGCAGCTACTCGCGCGAACAGGCCGTCTTCCCGGTCCACACGCTCAAGCAGGACAAGTACTTCCCGCCGGTTGGCCGGATCGACGGTGCAGCGGGTGACCGCAACCTCATCTGCTCCTGCCCGCCGCTTTCCGAGTTCGAGAACTAAGGATTCCGACATGACTGAGAACTACACAGCACTCTACGAAGAGCACAAGAAGCTCGGCGCCTCCTTTACCGATTTCGGCGGCTGGCAGATGCCGCTGAAGTACAGCTCGGAGCTCGCCGAACACCACGCCGTCCGCACATCCGCGGGCCTGTTCGACCTCTCCCACATGGGCGAAGTCTGGGTCACCGGCCCGGACGCCGCGGCGTTCCTGGACTACGCCCTGGTCGGAAAGATCTCGGCCATGGCGATCGGCAAGGCCAAGTACTCGCTGATCTGCAACGAGGACGGTGGCATCATCGACGACCTCATCACCTACCGGCGCCCGGCCGGGACCGACGGCACCGACACGTTCCTGGTGGTCCCCAACGCAGGCAACGCCAAGGTTGTCGCCGCGGCACTTACCGACCGTGCAAAGGCATTTGATGTTGCGGTGGAGGACGCCTCCGCCGAGACCTCGCTGATCGCGGTCCAGGGTCCCAAGGCTCAGTCCATCCTGCTCCGCCTGGTTCCGGCAGCGCAGCACGAGCTCGTCACCGGCCTGAAGTACTACGCCGCCGTCGAGGTCCCCTTCCTGGTCGGCGGCGCCAGCCACGACCTGCTGCTGGCCCGCACCGGCTACACCGGCGAGGACGGCTTTGAAATCTTCGTGCCCAACGACGACGCCGCCGGCCTCTGGCAGGCGCTCATCGCCATCGCCGACGACGACGAGCTGACGGCCGCCGGGCTCGCGTCCCGCGATTCGCTCCGGCTCGAGGCCGGCATGCCGCTCTACGGCAACGAGCTCTCCCTGGAAGGCGACCCGTTCGCCGCCGGACTGGGACCCGTCGTCGCGCTGTCCAAGGAAGGCGACTTCGTCGGCAAGGCGGCGCTGGCCGCCAAGAAGGAATCCGGAGCGGGGACCACCACCGGCCGCAGGTTGGTCGGGCTCAAGGGCCTCGGCCGCCGCGCCGGCCGCGGCCACTACCCGGTGCTCAAGGACGGCGCCACGGTCGGCGAAGTCACCTCCGGCCAGCCCTCGCCTACCCTGGGCTACCCCGTCGCGTTGGCCTACGTCGACGTCGAGTTCACCGAACCCGGCACCGCCCTGGACATCGACCTGCGCGGCAAGGCCGAGCCGTTCGAAGTTGTCGCATTGCCTTTCTACAAGCGCCAAAAGTAGCCCGGCGGCTCCCGGGGCCGGGGAGGCTCCGGGACCGGCCGCTCCGTCCCCGGTTCCGGGGCCGGCTGACCCCGGTTTTCACGCGTGCTGCTCCTTCGTCGCTTTGACGCACGCTTTCGAAAACCGCGGCCAGCCGGCCCCTCGAGGACAGTTCACCTTTTAGAACAACCACTACAACATCAAAGCCAACGGGGGCCCGCCTTCGAAAGCCAAAGGTGCCGGAGCCATAACCGCCTACCGGGGGTTTCGGCCCTAGAAGATATCAACGGCCACTGTTTCTTTCCGGAACTTACGGTCCGGCTGAAACTGCTGGCCCCCGAAACTGGAACTGGCTGATAGCGGCAGGGGAGCGGGTTCCGGAAGCGTGCGTCAAAGCGACGAAGGAGCAGCACGCGGAGGAATCCGGTTCCCGGACGCGTAACCCGGCCCCGCTATCGCTGTATGCCAGCGACAATAGATTTAGTACCAACGACCACTCCAAGACTTAGGAAAAACACATGGCAAAAGTTGCCCCTGAACTGCAGTACTCCGCCGAGCACGAGTGGGTTGCGCGGGAGGCCGGGAACGTCGTGTCCATCGGCATCTCGGCCGTCGCCACGGACGCGCTGGGCGACATCGTGTACGTGGACCTGCCGGAGGTCGGTTCCGCGGTGACCGCGGGGGAGACCTGTGGCGAGGTCGAATCGACCAAGTCCGTCTCGGACCTGTATTCCCCGGTGACCGGTGAGGTCACGGAAATCAATGACGCCGTCGTCAGCGATCCGGCCCTGATCAACTCCGATCCGTATGGCGCCGGCTGGCTTTTCAAGGTGGCCGCCGAATCCGATGGCCCGCTGCTGTCTGCTCAGGATTACGCTTCCACGAACGGCGGCGAACTGTGAGCGCCACAACGGAAGCCACGTTCGAGCAGGTCGTCTCGCCGTCCCTGGATGCGGAGCTGTCGGCCCTGGATCCGGAGATCGCCGCGAAGATCGACGCCGAGTTGGGCCGCCAGCGCGACGGCCTGGAGATGATCGCCTCGGAGAACCACACCGCCAAGGCCGTCATGCAGGCGCAGGGCTCGGTGCTGACCAACAAGTACGCCGAAGGCTACCCCGGAAAGCGCTACTACGGCGGCTGCGAGCACGTCGACGTCGTCGAGCAGCTCGCGATCGACCGGGTCAAGGCACC
>NZ_JBFRFD010000214.1:0-5827 GCF_052114645.1 Arthrobacter sp. 2YAF22_2 | reverse complement strand
TCGCTGGAGCGCGCCGCCGCCACCGAACGCCGCGCCCGCGAGGAAGCCGCCGAACGGGCTCGCCGCCGACGGCTCCAGGCCGGCCGCGCCGCCGCCGTGTCCGCCGCCGTGGAGCGGGTGATCGGCTTCATCGACGTATCGGTGGAGCTGGCCCGCCGTGAACGTGACCGCGCCGAGGAGCGCCGCGAGCAGATGGAGCGGGAACTGGCCGAGGTGCGCGGCGGGAATGAAGGCCTTGCGCGCGAACTGGCCGAGCTGACCGACTCCGTGCACCGCGACGAATTGGCCAGGGCCCAGCAGCGCCTCCGGATCGAAGCCCTCGAACTGCGCAGCATCGAGGAACTCGGCCTGACCGCCGACCAGCTCGTCGCCGACTTCGGCCCCGACCGGCCCGTGCCGGTTGCGGCGGGCGCCACGGCGGACAAGTGGGCTGCCCTCCGCGCCCCAGTGGACGAGGACGGGCGCGAGATCATCGAAGGCAAACCCTTCGTCCGCGACGAGCAGGAGAAGAGGCTCCGCAAGGCCGAACGGGACCTCTCCGCGCTGGGCCGGGTCAACCCGCTCGCGCTTGAGGAATTCGCGGCCCTCGAAGAACGACACCAGTTCCTGAGCACCCAGCTGGAGGACCTCAAAGCCAGCCGCAAGGACCTGCTGGACATCATCAAGGAAGTCGATGACCGCGTGCAGAAGGTGTTCGCCGAGGCGTTCGAGGACACGGCTGCCCAGTTCGTCCGGGTGTTCGCGCGGCTCTTCCCCGGCGGTGAGGGCCGGCTGGTCCTGACCGACCCCTCGGACATGCTCAGCACCGGCATCGAAGTGGAGGCACGTCCCGCCGGGAAGAAGATCAAGCGGCTTTCGCTGCTCTCCGGCGGCGAACGGTCGCTGACGGCAGTGGCCCTGCTGGTGGCGATCTTCAAGGCCCGGCCCTCGCCGTTCTACGTCATGGACGAGGTGGAGGCCGCCCTGGACGAYACCAACCTGGGCCGTCTCATCACGATCTTCGAGGAGCTGCGCGAGTCCAGCCAGCTGATCGTCATCACGCACCAGAAACGCACCATGGAAGTCGCGGACGCGCTGTACGGCGTCACCATGCGCGGCGACGGCGTCTCCACTGTCATCAGCCAGCGGCTGGGCGCCGAGGTCTGAGAGCCCTGTGAGAAGCTAGGGGTGTGAACGACATCCTTCCCATTCTGCTGCCCATCCTCGTTGTCCTGGTGGTCCTCGGTGCGCTCATCCCGGTGCTCATGAAGACCCGGAAGAACATCACCAACTACCCCGGAACGCGCGACGCGAACGACCCTGTGCAGGGCACCGGCGGCGGGACGCTGCTGGAGGACCGCCCGGCCCCGCCCGGCGGACCGGCGGCGCCGGCCGGCGTCGACGTCGAAGGACTCGAGACCGTCGAGGTACCGGACAACGTCGCGGGCCTCGAGACCGTTCCGGTCGAGACCCCGCTGCCGGTGGCAGGCCGGCTGACCCGGCTGCGCGAACGCCTGATCAAGTCCAACAACATCCTGGGCAAGGGCCTGCTCGCCCTGCTCTCCGCGGACAAGATCGACGAGAACGTCTGGGACGAAGTCGAAGAGACCCTGCTGCTGGCGGACCTGGGCACCGAACCGACCATGCAGCTCGTGGACGCCCTCCGCGAACGCGTCAAGGTGCTGGGGACCCGCTCGCCGGAACACGTCAAAGCCATGCTGCGCGAGGAACTCATCAAGCTGGTTGACCCCGGCATGGACCGCAGCCTGAACGTCGAGCGCCACGCGGACAAGCCCGCCGTGATGATGGTGGTGGGCGTCAACGGCGTCGGCAAAACCACCACGGTGGGCAAGCTCGCCCGCGTGCTCGTCGCCGAGGACAAGGACGTGCTGCTCGGCGCAGCCGACACCTTCCGTGCCGCCGCGGCCGAGCAGCTCGCCACCTGGGGCCAGCGCGTCGGCGTCGCCACCGTCAAGTCGGACATCGACGGCGCGGACCCGGCATCCGTCGCCTATGAGGCGGTCAAGGCCGGCATCGACCAGGAAGTCGACGTCGTCATGATCGACACAGCGGGCCGGCTGCAGAACAAGGTCGGCCTCATGGACGAGCTCGGCAAGGTCAAACGCGTCATCGAAAAGCTTGCCGAGGTGGACGAGGTGCTCCTGGTCCTGGATGCGACCACCGGCCAGAACGGCCTGAACCAGGCCCGCGTCTTCGCCGAGGTGGTGAACATCACGGGCATCGTGCTGACCAAGCTGGACGGCACCGCCAAGGGCGGCATCGTCGTCGCGATCCAAAAGTCCCTTGGTGTGCCGGTCAAGCTGGTGGGTCTCGGCGAGGGCGCGGACGACCTCGCCCCCTTCGACGCCGAAAGCTTCGTGGACGCGCTGCTGAACTAGCCCCTCCCCGCCCAAGTAGCTCGCACTTGTTGTCGTTTTCAGCCCTGAAAACGGCACCTATTGCGAGCTACTTTGCTTACGGGAGTGCCTTAGTACTTGAAGTTCAGCACCGTCACTGTGCCCGCGGTCAGCTTGATGTTCTGCGTCGCGGAATCGGGCTGGAAACCCTCCACCGTGGCACGGTCAGCGAGCGGAACTGGTCCGGATTTGGCCCCGTCGATCAGTGTGCTGTCCTGTGCGGCGTAGCTGGGCCCGGTCAGCTGTGTCATGGTTCCCGTCCGGGCCTTTCCTGGCAGGATGAGGGTCACGGCTGTTTGGGCAGCCTTCTCCGGGTTGTTTTCGTTGACCAGGACGACAGTGGTGCTGCCGTCCTGATTCTGCAAACCGTAGGCGGTCGCAAGGCCGCCCCCAGTGCTGCTGGTCTTCAAGAACTTTGCGCCCTCGAGTGCGCTGACCATGGCAATGCCGAAGTAGTTGGCCCGGGGAGAGAGCAACCCGTTGGGCTGCAGGTACGGCCCGCCGTTGCAGATGGCTGACATGGGCGGTCCGCCGACGCACGTGAGCAGGGAGCTGTGGAATGCAAGCCTGGAAATGCCCAACTGCGCCGCGTTCAGACTGTAGTCGGCGGCCCACAATGCGGAGGCATGCGTTTTAGTGATGTCGTTGGACCCCGGRCACGTTGAAGCGCCGGTCTCCGGCAGCCAGGTTTCGATCCCCGCGGCCCTTCCGATTTTGAGTGCCTCGCCAATGTACTGCACGGCACGTTCGTGCATCCGGGTGCTCATCAGGTTCGACATGACCGGTGAGCTGTCGGCGTTCCGGCCGTCGCAGCTGAAGAGCCCGTAGTAGTGGAAGGTAAGGATCTTGCGCTGCGGCAGCTTCAGGTCGGCGAAGGGCTTCCACCAGCTTTCCTCGTAGGTGCCCGGGCCGGAAATAGGYAGGTTGGGAGCGACCTGGTAGATGGCGGAGGCATAGGCCTGCAGTTCTTTGAGGTAGTCCTCGACTTTGTAGCTCTGCGGACGGACGCCATCGGCGGCGAATCCGTTCGGTTCGTTGCCGACGGTGACGCTGAGGAGACGGTCGCCGAAAATTTTGACTGCGTTTTTGACGAAATCCGCAGCCCGGGCAGGGTCGTAGTGTCCGAGGTCCACGGTGATCGTGAGCTTGGCGCCGGTTGCCTCCAGCAGGGCTTCCACCCGGGTCAGGTCTGTCGGGCCGACCACCCGTGGCAGGTGTGCTTTATCCCCACGGTAATTCTCAGGAAGCGACTCCCCGGACGAGGTCCAGAAGAAGCGACGGTCAACGGCCCGCCCGCCGAACCTCAGGAACGGCTGATCCATTTGATTCAGGAGCGCGACGACAGTCTTGTTGTCCGCGGAAAGGGCCGGATCGCCTAGGTCAGTAGCCTCAAACGACAACCCGGCGGTGCTTTTATTGAGCACTGTTCCAACTTGGTCCGATGAAACACTGACTTTCAGCGGTTCGACCGGTTCCAGCGGCGAGCCGGCGGGGGGTCCGGGTTGTTTGTAGACGGGGCCTGCGGGAGTCGGTGGCAGGGCCGCCGCGGATGCGGTCGGGGCTTGCGACGTGGTCGCGCTGGGGGTGGTGCTCGCGGCCGGAGGCGCTGTCGCACCGCCCGTCGTCGTTGGCCTCAGGAAAAGCACCAGCGACGCCAGCACGGCAATCACTGCGATGGCTGAGATCACGACGGCGGGACGGAGATTCCTTCGCTGCACAGCGTTTGCGTCATCGCTTCGTTCGAGGGAAGTGTCGTCAGGGCTCTGCTCGGACGGACCTTCGTGGGTTGGCATGTAAGAACTTCTCCGGCTTCTGTTGGGAACTCCGACAGCCTAGCCAAATTTGGCCGCCGACGGATGGTGTCCGGAGTTGCGAGTCACCTTTCTGTGGCGCGGAACGTTTCCCGGGCCAGCAGCCAGCCCACGGCGGCGACGAGCAGCACCCCGCCGGTGACGCCGAACGCCCAGCCGTAGCCCAGCCGGTCCGCCAGGAGCCCCGCGATGATCGGCCCTACGATCGCGCCGCTGTCCGAGGTCATCTGGAACGCGGCCAGCACCCGGCCGCCGGAGCGTTCGTTGCCCACGACGTCGGCGATGGCCGCCTGCTGGGCGGGCCCGAGCAGCCCCGCCCCGACGCCCGCGACGGTCGAGGCCAGCAGGAACCAGGGCAACACGTGTGTCAGGCCGATGCTGGCGGTGGCGAGGCCGGTGACGACCAGCCCGGCGAGGACCAGTGGCTTGCGTCCGAGGCTGTCCGTGAGCCGCCCGGAGAAGGTGAGCGCCAGGGCATTGCCCGCCGCGAAGACCGCCAGCGCCCAGCCCGCGGAGGACGACCCCGCGCCCAGTGCCGCGACGGCGAACAGCGGCACCGTGGCCATCCGGACCCCGAACGTGGCCCAGCCGTTGGCGAAGCTGGACGCCAGCCCGGCCCGGTAGGCACTGTCCCGCAGCGCGTCCCGCAACAGCATGGCCGGCGCCGCGTCGCCGGCTGCACGTGAACCTGCGGGGACGTGGCTGAGCTGGGTCTGCACGACGGCGGCGGCGAGCACCAGCGCGGCCGCGTAGGCGAGGAACGGCACCCGGAGGCCGAAACTTGCCAGCAGCCCGCCCACGATCGGGCCGCACACATTGCCAATCAGGAAGGCAGAGGCATAGGCGCCGGAGACCCGGCCGCGGCTCTCCGGCGGCGCCAGCCGCACCACCAAGGTCATCGACGCCACCGTGAACATCACCGATCCGGCCCCGCCCAGGCCCCGGAAGATCAACAGCTGCCAGTAGTCCTGGGCGAAGGCGCAGGCCGCCGTCGACGCCGCCACGATCAGCAGCCCGGCCACGTAGACCGGGCGTTCCCCCAGCCGGACGATCAGCGCCCCGCCCGCCGGCGCGAACACGAGCCGCATGAACGCGAAGATACTGACAATCACCGCCGCGGCGGTCGCGCCGACGTTGAACGTAGTGGCGAATTGGGGGAGCACCGGTGCCACCAGGCCGAAGCCCAACGCGATCAGGAAGGCCGCGGCCAGCATCACCTTGATGTCCCGTGGCAGGCGGGGCCGGCCGGGACGCGGCAGGCCCGCCGGGGGCCGGGCTCCGTGGGCGGAACGGGTTGCTTTGCTCATGGTGCTGCTTTCAGTGCCGGGAGGGAGGCCCGGGGCGGATGGGGTCCCGGAAACATAACCGTAACAAGCCTGAGACGCACCATTTACTTCCGGGAGGTTCTTGTAACAACCCGGCAATGTAAATCCCCAGTCGGTGAAACACGGCCCCAGCAGACTCTTCTTAGAACGCAAAATGCGTTGGGACCGGCGGACTACTCCGCACCAAAAGCAAGAGAGGACGCAGACCATGGAACTCACCGCAGGTCTCGTTTGGCTCCTGGTCGCTTCAGCCCTCGTGCTGTTCATGACCCCGGGCCTGGCATTCTTCTACGGC
>NZ_JBFRFD010000213.1:0-5828 GCF_052114645.1 Arthrobacter sp. 2YAF22_2 | reverse complement strand
GACCTGCCCGCCGTGCGATTTCACGGCTTCCGCGGTCGCGGCGGCGTCGTCGGCGCGCAGGTAGGTGCTCCACATGTCCGGGAACCCGGCCTGCTCTGCCATCTTCTGCATCATCCCGGCGACGGACTTCCCGTCTTTGGAGGCGGTGATGTAGCCGCCGTACTTATCCTCGTCGCCGGTCTCAAAGGTCCAGCCGAAGAGTTCGCCGTAGAACGACTTTGCCTGTTCCGTGTCCGAGGTCATGAGGTCGATCCAGCAGGGTGCGCCGGGGGTGATGTCAGGGGTAGGCATGGTGTCTCCTGTTCTTCGCGGCTCCGGCTTGCATCCTCGGTGGCCGCCGCTTTCTGATGGATGGGTCAGACAAAAGAGACACTATGCCGGGGCCCCGACGGTTTCAATGGACCGCTAGAAAACCGGATGGGCCGCGGCCGGAAGGAGCCCGCGTCACACGGCCTGGTTGAAACGGACCATGTTGCCGGACGGGTCACGGAAGGCGCAGTCCCGCGGTCCCCACGGCTGCACGATGGGTTCCTGGAGGACCTCCGCACCGGCGGCACGGACGGTCTCGAACGTGGCATCGAGATCGTCAGTGCGGAAAACGATGATGGGCAGGACGCCCTTGGCGAGCAACTGCTGGAGCGCGTCGCCGTCGTCCTGGGAACGGCCCGCGTGCGGGGGCGAAAGCACGATCTCGAGGTCGGGCTGGGCCGCGCTGCCGAGGGTGACCCAGCGGTGGCCGTCCGAGCCGACGTCGTTCCGGACCTCCAGGCCGAGCACGTCGCGGTAGAACGCGAGCGACTCGTCGAGATCGTTGACGGTGATTTGTGCGTACTGAAGTGAAATGTTCATGACTCAAACGCTACGGGGCAAGGAGCGGGGACGCTTCTTCGATCCTGCTCGGTTTCCGCGGCGGCCGGGTGTGCTGCCGGGCCACGCAGGACGGCATCGCCTTCACCGCTTGGTGTCCACGGTCCCGGTAGGCGCTGGGCGGCATGCCGACGATTTCGGTGAAGCGGGAACTGAACGAGCCCAGCGACGTACAGCCGACCTCCATGCAGGCATCGGTCACGCTGGCTCCGGCCCGCAGCAGGGCCATGGCACGTTCGATCCGCCGCGTCATGAGGTAGTTGTACGGCGTTTCGCCGTAGGCGGCCTTGAACTGGCGCGAGAAGTGCGCCGGGGACATGAGCGCGCCGGCGGCCATCGTGGGCACATCCAACGGCCGGGCGTAATCGCGGTCGATCAGGTCCCGCGCGCGGCGCARCTGGACGAGATTGGCCAGTTCCTGCGGTGTCATGCCGAAATTCTAGCGCCGATCCGGGAACAGTGGCCGGTCCGTCCGGCTGCGGGTTCGCCCAGGCCGATCGGGTTACCCCGCGGCCCGCACCATACGTATTTCGGGCAGTTCATGCCAGTCCGCCGGAAGCAGGGCGCGCCTCCCGTCGGCATGAAAACCGTGCTTCTCGTAAAAGGCCCGAGCCCGCGGATTGTCCGCAAGGACCCAGAGGTAGGCGGCCGAGTCTGCCAGGGCGGCGGTCAGCAGGGCGGCGCCGAGCCCGGTCCCGTAGCTGCGGGACAGGGTGTAGATGGCATAAAGCTCCAATTCCTGAGGCCGGTCCTCGTCCCGGCCCGCTCCCGCGTCGGCGAAACCGACGATTTCGTGGTTTTCGTCCAGGGCGATAATTCGAGGCTCGGTGCTCTCCAGATACGGTCGGCGCTTTTCCACGCGTTCCGGGATGCTGGCCCGGCGGCTTTCAAAGAAGTCCGGGGGCAGGAGATGCCCGTAGCATTCCTCATGGGCCTGGGTGTGCATGCGGACCACGGCGTCAGCATCCTCCGCGGTGGCCTGGCGGATCCGGTACTCCATAGCGCCAGCCTAGTGCGGAGGCGGGGCCATCGAAGGGAACGAGTGAGGCCGGCCAAACCAATCTTTCGATCGTCTCGGCCGGCCTCGAAGCCGCAGATAGGCGGCGCACCCGCGGAAGGTAAGAGATTCGAACTCTTGGTACGGGGTTACCGCACACTGGTTTTCAAGACCAGCTCCATCGGCCGCTCGGACAACCTTCCCTAACGAGTAGTGTTTCATAGCCGGTCATCTGCCACAAAAAGCGGCGGCGCTCGCAGACGACGACGGCTCGGCCCCCTACTCTGGAAAAGGGCGCCGCGGCACCGCGTGCCGCCGGCGCCCCGCCAGCACCGCACCAGTAAGGAATTGGGAGTTCTCCATGAAGGCTGTCTACATCTCAGAGCCCGGCGGGCCGGAGGTCCTGGAGCTCCGGGAGGTCCCGCCGCCCGTTCCTGGCCCGGGCGAGGTGCTGATCGACGTGGTAGCTGCCGGTCTCAACCGGGCGGACGTCCAGCAACGCCGCGGGTTCTACCCGCCGCCCCCCGGCGCCTCCGAAATCCCCGGCCTTGAAGTGTCGGGCAGGATCGCGGGCTTCGGTCCCGGCGTCACGAAGCCCTTCTCCGTTGGGGACAAGGTCGTGGCGCTGCTCGCCGGCGGCGGCTACGCCGGGCAGGTGGCGGTTCCGGCCGGGCAGGTCCTGCGGATACCCGACGGCGTGGACCTGGTCACCGCCGCATCGCTGCCGGAGGTTTCGGCCACCGTGTACTCCAACCTGGTGATGACGGCGCAGCTGCAGGCCGGGGAGACGGTCCTCATTCACGGAGCCACCGGCGGCATTGGAACCATGGCCATCCAGTTGGCAAAGGCGCTCGGCGCGCGCGTGGCCACCACCGCTGGCACCGCGGAGAAGGTCGGCACCGCGACAGGGTTCCTCGGTGCGGACATCGCCATCAACTACGCGGAAGAGGACTTTCCGGAGAGCCTGCGCGCCCAAAACAGCGGCAAGGGCGCGGACGTGATCCTCGACGTCGTCGGAGCCAAGTATCTCGGGCAGAACGTGGATGCGCTGGCCGACTACGGCCGGCTCGTCGTGATCGGTCTGCAGGGCGGGACCAAAGCGGAACTGGACCTTGGCATGCTGCTGCGCAAGCGCGCGGCGATCATCGCCACCTCGCTGCGTCCGCGCCCGGTGGAGGAGAAAGCCGTCATCATGACCGCCGTCCGCGACGCCGTCTGGCCGCTGGTGGCCGACGGCAGGATCCGTCCGCTCGTGGCCAAGACGTTCCCGCTGGATCAGGTCCAGGCCGCGCACCGCTACTTCGACTCGGGCGAGCACGTGGGCAAGGTCCTGCTCGTCATCTAAGTGCGCGTCACCGCCGGATGTGACACATTGCATACGTTGATCGGCATATTTGTAGCGCCGAAGCAGTACAAACAACGATATTGTGATTCCATACGCGGTATACACGCGTCTTGGGGCGCGTGTATGCCGTCGTGCTGCTACCCTCGGGAGCACCATGTCTATCCGCCACAGCCTTCTCGCGCTGCTGCAGGACCGCCCCCGCTACGGCTACCAACTCCGGACCGAATTCCAGAACCGCACCGGATCTTCCTGGCCCCTCAACATCGGGCAGGTGTACACCACCCTCGACCGCCTCGAACGCGACGGCCTGGTGCAAAAAGACGGGGCCGACGGCGAGGGCCACATCATCTACCGCATCACCCCCGCCGGACTGGACCAGGTCCGGGACTGGTTTCAGGCTCCCGTGGGCCGCGCCAATCCGCCGCGCAACGAGCTCGCCATCAAGCTCGCTCTCGCGCTCACCCTGCCCGCCGTCGACGTCGGCGGCCTCATCCAGGCGCAGCGCGCCGTTTCCATCCGGGCGCTGCAGGAATACACCAAGTCCCGGCGCGACGCCGCCGCGAACCCGCGCCCGGCCGACTTGGCCAAGCTCCTGGTGCTGGACTCGCTGATCTTCCAGACCGAGGCTGAGGTCCGCTGGCTGGACCTTTGCGAGGCTCGGCTGATGCAGTTGGCCGGCCCGGCCTAACCCCGGCATCGTTAACAAGTCCACCGCGCACCGCGCCCCGCTGCGCCCGGCGGTCCACTCCGTGCCGCTCACCGCGCCCACCATGCCGCTCGTCGCGCCGTCGCGGGGCGGTGCTGCCGGGCCGCGCCCGGCCCGCTGCCCCGTTGATAGGGTGCCATGGGACAGATCTGACTGCTGTTCTGTCAGATGGGGTTTTTCAAGGAGGAAACATGGGCACGACGCCAGCTAGCGGGACCATAACCGCGCAACCCGACGACGGTATAACGCCGGTTCCGGGGCTCCCGGCCACGGCCGTCGACGCGGCCGTCACCGAAGCCGAAGACCGCAAATGGACGCCCGCGAAAATCGCGCTCTGGGCGGCCATCGCACTGCTGGGCGGCGTCGCGTGGTTCATGCTCGCCATCGTGCGCGGCGAGACGGTGAACGCCATCTGGTTCGTGTTCGCCTCGGTCTGCACCTACCTGATCGGCTACCGGTTCTACTCCAAGGTGATCGAACGGTACATCGCCAAGCCGAACGACCGCCGCGCCACCCCGGCCGAATACAAAGCCGACGGCAAAGACTACGTCCGGACTGACCGCAACGTGCTGTTCGGCCACCACTTTGCCGCCATCGCCGGTGCCGGACCGCTGGTGGGCCCTGTCATCGCGGCCCAGATGGGCTACCTGCCCGGCACCATCTGGATCATCATCGGCGTCGTCCTTGCCGGCGCCGTGCAGGACTACCTGGTCCTCTTCTTCTCCATGCGCCGCGGCGGCCGGTCGCTGGGCCAGATGGCCCGCGAGGAACTCGGCGTGATCGGCGGCACGGCAGCGCTCATCGCCACCCTCCTGATCATGGTGATCATCGTCGCCATCCTGGCCCTCGTCGTCGTCAACGCGCTCGGCGACAGCCCTTGGGGCGTCTTCTCCGTCGGCATGACCATCCCGATCGCCCTGTTCATGGGCGTCTACCTGCGCTACCTCCGCCCGGGCAAGGTCATGGAAGTCTCCATCATCGGCTTTGTGCTGCTGCTGGCCGCCATCATCGGCGGCGGCGCCGTCGCCGGCACCGAATGGGGCGCCGCGGTCTTCCACCTGGACAAGGTCACCATCGCCTGGGGCCTCATCGTCTACGGCTTCGTCGCCGCGATCCTGCCGGTGTGGCTGCTGCTGGCACCGCGCGACTACCTCTCCACCTTCATGAAGATCGGCGTGATCGTGATGCTGGCCCTGGCCATCATCGTGGTCCGCCCCGAAATCACCGTCCCGGCGTTCAGCGAGTTCGCCTCCCGCGACGACGGCCCGGTCTTCTCCGGCGCCGTGTTCCCCTTCCTGTTCGTGACCATCGCCTGCGGTGCCCTCTCCGGCTTCCACGCCCTGATCTCCTCCGGTACGACGCCGAAACTCATCGAGAAGGAACGCCAGGCCCGCTTCATTGGCTACGGCGGGATGCTGATGGAGTCATTTGTGGCCATTATGGCGCTGGTTGCGGCGATCTCCATTGACCGAGGCATCTACTTCGCGATGAACGCCCCGGTTGCCTTGACCGGCGGCACCGTGGAAACGGCAGCGCAGTGGGTCAACAGCCTGGGCCTCTCGGGCGTGAACATCAGTCCGGATCTCCTCGCCCAGACCGCCAAGGACGTCGGCGAGCCCAGCATCGTCTCCCGCTCCGGCGGTGCGCCCACCCTGGCCGTTGGCCTGGCGCACATCATGCAGCAGTTCATCGGCGGCACCGCGATGATGGGGTTCTGGTACCACTTCGCCATCATGTTCGAGGCACTGTTCATCCTGACCGCGGTCGACGCCGGCACCCGCGTCGCGCGCTTCATGCTGCAGGACTCGATCGGCAACTTCGTCCCGAAGTTCAAGAACCATTCGTGGCGGACGGGAGCCTGGCTCGCCACCGCCGTCATGGTTGCGGCGTGGGGCGCCGTGCTGCTGATGGGC
>NZ_JBFRFD010000212.1:0-5850 GCF_052114645.1 Arthrobacter sp. 2YAF22_2 | reverse complement strand
GCATGTGCCCTGGCTCGAACCGGACATCAACGACGCCATCGAAGAGCTCGCCGGACAAGGCGTCAAGGGCGTCGTGATCGTGCCCCTGGGCTTCGTCAGCGACCACATGGAAGTCGTCTGGGACCTCGATACCGAGGCCCTCGACACCTGCGGCAAGCTGGGTCTCGCGGCGACCCGGGTCCCCACGCCCGGGACGCACCGCAAGTTCGTGGCCGGCATCGTGGACCTGATCTGCGAGCGGACCGCCGCCAACAACATCGCCGACCGGCCGCACCTGACCAAGCTCGGCCCCTGGTATGACGTCTGCCGGCCGGGCTGCTGCGCCAACTTCCGCGGCGAAAAGCCCACCATCGCCGGCGCGGACACCACCGTCGGTACGGGACACGACCCCTACCCCGCGGCAGCACCCGCGGCCGGCCAGGCCACGCCGTGACCGTCCGGATCGGCACCCGCGCCAGCAAGCTCGCCCTCACGCAGACCCAACAGACCGCGGACCAGCTCGCAGCCGTCGGCGGTTTCCCGGTGGAACTGGTGCACATCCGCACCGACGGCGATGTGCTCACCGGTTCGTTGTCCCAGATGGGCGGCACCGGCGTGTTCGTCGCGGCCCTGCGTGACGCGCTGCTCCTGGATGCCTGCGACGTCGCCGTCCACTCGCTCAAGGACCTGCCCACCGGTGCCGCCCTCGGCCTGACGCTGGCGGCGACGCCGAAACGCGTGGACGTCCGGGACGTGCTCTGCGCCCGGGACGGGCTCAAGCTCGCCGACCTGCCCGCGGGCGCCAAGGTGGGGACCGGCTCCCCGCGACGGGCCGCTCAGTTGCGCGCGGCGCGGCCGGACCTGGACATCCGCGACATCCGCGGCAACGTGGACACCCGGCTGGGCCGAGTGCCGGGTCTGCCGGGCAACAGCACCGATGCTTTCGTCGAGGGCAAGTCCGGCGACCTCGACGCCGTCGTGCTGGCCGCCGCCGGGCTGCACCGGATCGGCCGGCTCGACGCCGTCAGCGAATACCTCGAGACCGACGTGATGCTCCCCGCCGCCGGGCAGGGTTCCCTCGCGATCGAATGCCGCACTGCCGATGCTCCGCGCAAGGCTGGCTCCACCGAAGGATCCCAGGGCGTGCTCGCCCAGGCCCTCGCCGCCCTCGACGACCCGGACACGCGGCTGGCCGTCACGGCTGAGCGGGCGCTTTTGGCCCGGCTGGAGGCGGGCTGCGCCGCCCCCGTCGGCGCTTACGCTGTCCGCAAGGGCAGCATGCTGCATCTTGAAGCCGTGGTCTGTGCCGTGGACGGGACCGCGACGGTCCGCGACAAGAAGGCCAYCGACGGGCTGACCGAAGTCGGCGCCACCCTGCTGGGCATCGAGTTGGCCGAAGCACTGCTGGCGGCGGGCGCGGCCGACATCGCCGATTTGGCCGCCTCCTGAGCCGGACGGATGCGCACCTGATGGGACGCCGCAGCGCCATGCTCCGGCCGGACGGGACCGCCGGGCCGAGGGTACTTGAAGGTGCCAGGGTCCTCGTTACGCGCAGCCCGGACCGGGCCGGCGCGCTGGTGTCCGCGCTGCGCGAGACCGGCGCCGAGCCGCTGCTGCTTCCACTGATCGACTTTGAGCGCGCCTCCGACCAGCACTCGCTCGATGTGGCCTTCGATGCGCTCGGCGCCGGCGGCTACTCCTGGCTCGTGGTCAGCAGCGTCACCACCGTCCGGGTCCTTGAGGCGAAGGCCGCCGAGCGCGGTGCGGCCCTCAGCGCCTGGCTGCCGGGCAGCCTTCAGGTGGCCGCCATCGGCCCGGCGACCCGCCGCATGCTCCAAGCCCTGGATATCCCGGTCGACCTCGCCCCCGCCGGCCAGCAGTCCGGGGCCGGCCTGCTCGACATCTGGCCCCGCGGCCGGTGCAGCGTGCTGTTGCCGCAGGCCGACATCGCCGATCCGGCCCTCCGCCGGGGACTGGAATCCCGCGGCGCGATGGTCCAGGCCGTCACCGCCTACCGGACCGTCGACTATCCGGCCGACCCGGGGCGCAGTCTGGCCGGCGCCCCCGCGCCGCAGGAACACGACGCGGCCGTCCTCACCCCCGCGGCCGCGAAGGCCGCAATCGACGCCGGCACCCTGCACGCCGTCGTCGCCGCCTCACCGAGCGCCGCCCGCCGCGTCCACGCGGCGCTGTCGCCGCTGGGCCGCTGCCGCCTCATCGCGATCGGACGGTCGACGGCGGACCAGGCCCGGTCGCTCGGCCTGCCGGTCGCCGCCGTCGCGGAGGAACCCACCGCCTCCGGACTCGTCGCCGCCGTCGTCGAGGCCCTGGACCCAGGGCACCCCCACTCCACCCCGTCCACCAGCACTGTGAAGGACCAGACATGAGCTTCCCGACCCACCGTCCCCGCCGGCTCCGCACCACTCCCGCGATGCGCCGGCTCACGGCCGAACACCGGCTCTCGGCGGCCGACCTCATCCTGCCGGCCTTCATCCGCGAGGGCCTGTCCGAGCCGAACCCCATCGCCTCGATGCCCGGAGTGCAGCAGCACACCACCGAAACGCTCAAGCGCGCCGCCGCAGAGGCCGTGCAACTCGGCGTCGGCGGCATCATGCTCTTCGGCGTCCCGGCCGAACGGGACGCGCGCGGCACCGCATCGCTGGATCCCGACGGTGTGCTGAACAAGGCGATCCGTGACGTGAAGGCCGAGGTCGGCGACGACCTGGTCATCATGAGCGACGTGTGCCTCGATGAATTCACCGACCACGGCCACTGCGGCGTCCTGGACGCGCACGGCTACGTGGACAACGACGCGACCCTGGAGATCTACGGGCAGATGGCCGTGGCCCAGGCGGAGGCCGGCGCGCACGTGCTCGGCCCCTCCGGCATGATGGACGGCCAGGTCGCCGTGATCCGCCAGGCGCTGGAGGAGGCAGGGCACGCCAACACCGCGGTGGTTGCCTACGCCGCCAAGTACGCGTCAGCCTTCTACGGCCCGTTCCGCGAAGCCGTCGATTCGCAGCTCACCGGGGACCGGCGCACCTACCAGATGGACGCCGCCAACCGGCGCGAAGCCCTCCTCGAGGTCGAACTGGACCTCGAGGAGGGCGCCGACATGGTGATGGTGAAGCCCGCCATGAGCTACCTCGACATCCTGGCCGACGTCGCCGCGATGAGCCCGGTCCCGGTGGCCGCGTACCAGATTTCCGGTGAATACTCGATGATCGAAGCCGCCGCCGCGAACGGCTGGATCGACCGCCGGGCAGCCATCACCGAATCCGTGCTGGGCATCAAACGCGCCGGCGCCAACCTGGTCCTGACCTACTGGGCCAGCGAACTCGCCGGCTGGCTGAAGGAGTCCTGATGAACACCCCGGCACAGTCCGACCCCGCCTCCGCGGCCAACCCGACCGCCCCGGTGGGGCCGGAATCGATCCTGCTCGGGCTGAACACCTTCGGCGACGTGGGAGTGTTCCCCGACGGGCAGCCCGTTCCGCACGCCCAGGTGCTGCGCCAGTTGCTGGAGCAGGCCGAACTCGCCGACCAGGTGGGACTGCACGCCTTCGGCGTGGGGGAGCACCACCGGCGCGACTTCGCCGTGTCCGCCCCGGAGGTCTTCCTCGCCGCCGCGGCCGCCCGGACCAAGAACATCCGGCTCGGTTCCGCCGTCACCGTGCTCAGCTCCGATGACCCGATCCGGGTCTTCCAGCGCTTCGCCACCGTGGACGCGATCTCCAACGGCCGGGCCGAGGTCATGCTGGGCCGCGGCTCCTTCGTGGAGTCCTTCCCGCTGTTCGGCCTGGACCTGGCCGACTACGAGGTCCTGTTCGAGGAAAAACTTGAGCTTTTCGACAAGGTTCGTGCGCAGAAGCCGATCAAATGGGAGGGCCGGACCCGCCCCGCCATCAACGGGCTCAGCGTCTACCCGCCGCTGGAGCACCACCTGCTGCCGGCCTGGATCGGCGTCGGCGGGACGCCCGAATCGGTACTTCGCTGCGCCGAATACGGCTATCCGATCATCTTCGCCATCATCGGCGGCCAGCCCCGGTCCTTCGGCCCGCTGGCCGGGCTCTACCGCGAGGCGATGGCCAAGTACGGGCATCCGATGCAGCAGGTCGCCACGCATTCGCCCGGCCACATCGCCGCCACGGACGAGGAAGCGCGGGAGGAGTTCTTCCCGCACTGGATCGCGATGCGCAACCGGCTGGGCGCAGAGCGCGGCTGGGGCCCGGGCAGCCGGGGCGAGTTTGACGCCATGTGCACCGCCGAAGGCGCACTCTACGTCGGCTCGCCCGAAACCGTCGCCGCCAAGATCGCCCTGCTGAAGAAGAACCTGGGCGTGGACCGCTTCGACCTCAAATACAGCAACGGCACGCTCCCGCACGCCGCGATGATGCGCTCCATCGAGCTGTTCGGCACCGAAGTGGCGCCCCGCGTGGCCGCCCTGCTGGCCGGATACTCCCCGGCGACTGAACTGAAAGAATAGGAACCATGACTTCCAGCCACCCTCGCAACGAGGAACTCTTCGACCGTGCCCGCCAGCTGATGCCGGGCGGGGTCAACTCGCCGGTCCGGGCCTTCGGCTCGGTGGGCGGCACGCCGCGCTTCATGGTCTCCGCGAAGGGACCGTACCTGACCGACGCCGATGGCGCCGAGTACGTGGACCTGGTTTGTTCCTGGGGCCCGGCGCTGCTGGGACACGCCCACCCGGCCGTCCTCGCCGCGGTCCACGCCGCCGTCGACCGCGGACTGTCTTTCGGCGCGTCCACGCCGGATGAGGCCAACCTCGCCGCGATCGTGAAGGAGCGCGTGCCGGCCGCCGAACGGGTCAGGATGGTGTCCACCGGCACCGAGGCCACCATGACCGCCATCCGGCTGGCCCGCGGCTACACCGGCCGCGACCTCGTGATCAAGTTCGCCGGCTGCTACCACGGCCACCTCGACGGGCTCCTTGCCGCCGCCGGCTCCGGACTCGCGACGCTCGCACTGCCCGGGTCGGCCGGCGTCACCGCCGCCACCGCCGCCGAAACCCTCGTGCTGCCCTACAACGACCTTGCCGCCGTCGAAGCCGCCTTCGCCAAACACGGACCCAACATCGCCGCCGTGATCACCGAGGCCGCGCCGGCCAACATGGGCGTGGTCACCCCGGGCGAGGGCTTCAACGCTGGCCTGGCCCGGATCACCCGCGAACACGGCGCGCTCCTCATCCTCGATGAGGTCCTCACCGGCTTCCGCACCGGCTACTCGGGCTACTGGGGACTCACCGGCGGGGCGGCCGACGCCGCGGAGCCCTGGACCCCGGACCTGCTGACCTTCGGCAAGGTGATCGGCGGGGGCATGCCGACGGCAGCCCTCGGCGGCCGCGCCGAGGTCATGGACTACCTCGCCCCGGTGGGCCCGGTCTACCAGGCCGGCACCCTGTCCGGGAACCCGGTGGCGATGGCCGCCGGCGTCGCGACGCTGACCCATGCCACCGAAGAGGTCTACTCCTTCGTCGACGCCCGTTCGCTGGAACTTTCCGGCGCCCTGTCTACGGCGCTGGACGCTGCCGGGGTGGACCACTCCATCCAGCGCGCCGGGAACCTGTTCTCGGTGGCCTTCGGCACCTCGGCCCGGGGCGTCCACAACTACGACGACGCGCAGGGCCAGGAGGTCTTCCGCTACGCCCCGTTCTTCCACTCGATGCTGGACTCCGGGGTGTACCTGCCGCCGTCGGTGTTCGAAGCCTGGTTCCTCTCGGCCGCGCACGACGACGCCGCGATGAACCGGATCTTCGACGCCTTGCCGGCCGCCGCCAAGGCCGCTGCCGCGGCGCAACCGTAAGCCACACAGCGCGCGGCGTCCGCCGTCGTCCTGCTTAAACACTTTCGGC
>NZ_JBFRFD010000211.1:0-5853 GCF_052114645.1 Arthrobacter sp. 2YAF22_2 | reverse complement strand
CTTCTCCCCCTGGCGGTACAACACCGACGCCGCCGCCGTCCGCCTGCTGGCCGGGACCGGCTGGGAATCGCCGGAGCCGACGGCGCTGCCGACCGGCGGGGAACTCGTCGACCAGTACCTCACGCCCCTGGCTTCTCTGCCGGCGATTGCGTCCCGCCTGCACACCGGTGCCCGCGTCGTGGCAGTGACCCGGCAGGGCATGGACAAGACCCACAGCCGGAACCGCGACACCACACCCTTTGTGGTCCGCGTCGAACACGTCGGCGGAGAGGTCCGCGAGTACCAGGCCGCAGGTGTCATCGACGCGTCCGGCACCTGGTCCACCCGCAACCCGCTCGGAACCTCCGGCCTGCCCGCCCTCGGCGAAGCCGCCGCAGCTGAGACGATTTCCTCTCCGCTGCCGGACGTCCTGGGCCGCGAGCGCGCAGCGTTTGGTGGCCGCACCGCCGTCGTGGTCGGCTCGGGGCACTCGGCCGCCAACACCCTGATCGACCTCTCCGAGCTCGCAGTGCAGGTGCCCGGGACCAGGATCGTGTGGGCAATCCGCGGCGCATCCGCAGCCAAGGTCTATGGCGGCGGTGACGCCGATGAGCTGGCGGCCCGCGGCAGGCTGGGCAGCCGGCTCCGCGCCCTG
Organism: Arthrobacter sp. 2YAF22_2; assembly: GCF_052114645.1. Classification (NCBI taxonomy): domain Bacteria; kingdom Bacillati; phylum Actinomycetota; class Actinomycetes; order Micrococcales; family Micrococcaceae; genus Arthrobacter; species Arthrobacter sp. 2YAF22_2. Next base: position 5,219 of record NZ_JBFRFD010000211.1, on the reverse strand, counting down.
GTTGAGGACGGGACCATTGAACTGCACACCGGCTTCGGCATCGTGGCCCTCGCCGCCGCCGACGGAGCCGTCACCCTGACTTCCACGGACGGCCGGACCCTCGCAGCCGACGTGATCGTTCCGGCCACCGGGTTCCGCCCCGACCTGGACATCCTCCGTGAACTCCGGCTGGACCTGGACGCCGCCGTGGACGCCCCGCGTGAGCTCGGCCCGCTGATCGACCCCGAATTCCACTCCTGCGGCACGGTCGAACCCCACGGCGCCCGGATGCTGGCCCACCCCGAAGACGACTTCTACATCGTGGGCATGAAGTCCTACGGCCGGGCCCCGACCTTCCTGCTCGCCACCGGCTACGAACAGGTCCGTTCCGTCGCGGCCGCCTTGGCCGGGGACCGGGAAGCCGCGGACACCGTCYTGCTCGAACTCCCCGAAACCGGCGTCTGCTCGTCCGACGCCGGCAGCAGCGGCTGCTGTGGAGCGCCCGAACCGGTGCTCGTCGGATTCCCCACCGGCCTGACTCACGGCCGCAGCGGGGGGAACTGAGCATGCAGATTCAATTGCTGACGATTCCGGGGTGCCCGCACGGCGTCTCGGCCCGGGACTTGTTCGCGACCGCGTTGGAGGCGGAAGGCATCGATCCGGCGCTGCTCACGGTCACCGAAATCAGCACTGACGCCGACGCCACGGCCCGGTCCTTCCACGGATCACCCTCCTTCATCATTGACGGAGCTGACCTTTTCCCCTCCGACACGGCACCCGCCGTCGCCTGCCGGGTGTACCCCGGTCCGGGCGGCCTGGCTGGGCAACCGGAGCTCGGATCCCTCCGTCAAGAAATCCGGAGGCGGTGCTCCCGCAAGCCCTGAACCGGCCCAACCAAAAAGAATTTCGAATCCCACCCATCCCTGCCCGCCGAGCCCGCGAATATCCATTGAGACACCAACCAAGGGTCGGTGCCCGACAGTCGGATAGGAGCCGCAGCGGCAAAGAGGTCCGCTGYCGGCAATGAATCGGCACAACAAAGGAGATTCGAAATGCAGACCATCAAGCGCACAACTTTCGCCGTTGCAGGTATCGCTGCTGCAGCCATGCTCAGCCTCACTGCCTGCGGCGGTTCCAGCACCGGCGCCAGCAGCTCCTCGGCTCCGGCGTCCACGCCCTCCGCTTCGAGCATGGCGCCGTCGCCGTCCATGAGCTCCTCCGCCGCAGCCATGGACCCGGCAGCAAACCTCGTCGGCCCCGGCTGCGCCGCCTACGCCGCCCAGGTACCCAGCGGTAAGGGCTCCGTCTCCGGCATGGCCCTGGACCCGGTGGCCGTGGCCGCCTCCAACAACCCGATCCTGACCACCCTGACCGCCGCCGTCTCCGGCAAGCTCAACCCCAAGGTGAACCTGGTGGACACCCTGAACGGCAGCGAATTCACGATCTTCGCCCCGACGGATGACGCCTTCAAGAAGATCGACGCCGCCACCATTGACAAGCTCAAGACGGACGATGCCCTGCTGAGCAAGATCCTGACCTACCACGTGGTTCCCGGCAAGATCAGCCCCGACCAGATCGTCGGCACGCACAAGACGGTCGAGGGTGGCTCCGTCACCGTCAGCGGCACCAAGGACGCGCTCAAGGTCGACGGCGCCAACGTAGTCTGCGGCGGCGTCCAGACCGCCAACGCCACGGTCTACATGGTTGACTCCGTCCTGATGCCCAAGTAGGCACACCAAGCCCTCCTGCCCCGGATCCAGCCTGACTCCCTGGATCCACCTGGAGAAACGAAGGCCCGCACCGGATGGTGCGGGCCTTCGCCTGTTGCGGTCGGCTCGCCCCCAGCGGCGAAGGCCCCCCCGCAGGGTAGCCGCCGTCCGGTCTACTAGACTGGGGCTGTTCCGCAGCCGGCGGGCTTACAGTTCCCCAGGGGTGATTCCTTCAGTGCCAAGCAGTTCCGCGCCGACCCGTAACCGCCCGAGCAGGACAGCGCGGCGGATCGCAGCCGGCTTCGGCGCGGTCCTGCTCCTGCTGCCCCTTGCAGCGTGTACCGGAACGCCCGGCCCGGCGCCGTCGTCGGCCAGCGCCAGCTCATCCGCTGCGGGCCCCACCGCAACGTTTAATTTCGGCACCGCATCCCGCCCGCTCGGCCTGGATCCGGCCCTCGTTTCCGACACCGATTCCTACCGCATCACCCGCCAGGTACTCGAAGGCCTGGTCGGCGTCGACCAGACCAGCGGCAAGCCCACCCCCCTGCTGGCGACAGAGTGGAACGGCAGTGACGACGGCCGCGCCTACACCTTCAAGCTCCGCGGGAACGTGAAGTTCCAAGACGGTACGGCCTTCGACGCGGCGGCCGTGTGCACCAATTTCAACCGCTGGTTCAACTTCCCCGAGGCACTCCGCAAGCAGGCGCCGGGCACCAGCTTCAAGTCCGCGTTCCGGGCCCACTCGGACCAGGCCTCGCTCTCCGTATACAAGAGCTGCACCGCACTGGCGGCGGACAGCGTCAAGATCGATCTCACCGAGCCGTTCACGGGCTTCATCCAGGCCCTCACCCTGCCGGCCTTCGCCATCTCCTCGCCGCAGGCACTCATCGCCCGGTCCGCCGATGTGCTCAACCAGACCCGCGAAGGCCAGCCCGTGTCCGCCTACGCCCTGCACCCGGTGGGCACCGGTCCTTACGTTTTCGGCTCCTGGGACAACGACACCGTCACGCTGAACAGCAACGCTGGCTACTGGGGCGACAAAGGCCAGATCGGAACCATCAACTTCATCAGCTACGACCACCCGCAGACCCGGTTGCAGGCCCTGCTGGACGGCAAAATCGACGCTTACGACTCCGTCACGGTCGGCAATTTCGACCAGTTGGTCAAGCGCGGCAAGCAGATCGTCCAGCGCGATCCCTTTTCCGTGATGTACCTGGGGATGAACCAGGCTGTGCCGGTGCTGCAGAACCTCAAGGTCCGCCAGGCGATCGAGATGGCCCTGGACAAGGACACCCTGATCCGCAAGTTTTTCATTGACAACACCTCGGCGGCCTCGCAGTTCGTCCCGCCGAAGCTGAGCGGCTTCAACAACAACGCGCCCTCGCTGGGGTACGACCCGGCCAAGGCCAAGGAGCTGCTCGCCGAGGGCGGCTACAAGGGCGAGGAACTGAAGTTCTACTACCCGCTCAACGTCACCCGGCCGTACCTGCCGACCCCGGAAAAGGTCTACGCCGAGATCAGCCGCCAGCTCACCGCCGTCGGACTCAACATCAAACCGGTGCCGGTGGACTGGGCGGACGGCTACCTCCAGAAGGTCACCTCCCCCGGGGACCACGCCCTGCACCTGCTTGGCTGGAACGGCTCCTATTCGGACCCGGACAACTTCGTGGGGCCGCTCTTCGGCCAGAACAACGGCGAATTCGATTACCAGGACCCACAGGTGTTCTCCAAGATCGCCCGCGCCCGGGGCTTGCCGGACGGCAAGGACCGCACCGACCAGTACCAGACCATCAATGCCCAGATCGCCGCGACGGTCCCCGCCGTCCCGATCGCGTACCCGATCTCGGCGCTGGCCCTCTCCGACCGGGTCCTGAAATACCCGGCGTCGCCGGTCCTGAATGAAGTTTTCACTAAGGTCGTGTTAAAGCCTTGACGGCAGTGCCCAATTTCAGTTAGTGGGCCGTGCGGGGATATTCTGTGACAGCCAGAGCCGCTGCTATCGGAGACTGATTGTGACTTTCATTTCCAAGACCCAACACGCCGACGTTGTCCTGATTGGCGGCGGCATCATGAGCGCCACGCTGGGCACCTTCCTCAAGCAGCTTGAGCCGAACTGGACCATTTCGCTGTTCGAACGGCTGGACCAGCCCGGCCTGGAAAGCTCCGGCCCCTGGAACAACGCGGGCACCGGACACGCCGCACTGTGTGAGCTTAACTACTCCCCCGCGGCCAAGGACGGTTCGGTGGACCCGGCCAAGGCCCTGCACATCAACGAGCAGTTCCAGCTGTCCCGCCAGTTCTGGTCCCACCTGGTCACCAACTCGCTGATCGGCTCACCCAAGGGCTTCATCAACACGGTGCCGCACATGAGCTTCGTGGTCGGCGACGCGAACACCAAATTCCTACGCACCCGTTACGAAGCGCTCAAGCCCAACCCGCTGTTCCGCTCGATGGAGTTCTCCGAGGACCACGCCCAGATCGCCAAGTGGGCGCCGCTGATCGTCAAGGGCCGCGACCCGAAACAGCATGTCGCCGCGACCCGCGCCGCGGAGGGCACCGACGTCGACTTTGGCGCGCTCACCCGCGAGCTGACCGGTTACCTCGGCAACAACGGCGTGGAAATCAACTACGGCCACGACGTCACCGGCATTTCCAAGGCCTCCGACGGCGGCTGGGACCTCACGCTCAAGCACCCGCGGTCCGGTGAGCGCGGCTCGATCCACGCCAAGTTCGTCTTCGTTGGCGCCGGCGGCGGGGCGCTGCACCTGCTGCAGGCCTCCGGCATCCCGGAAAGCAAGGGCTACGGCGGCTTCCCGGTCTCCGGCCAGTTCTTCCGTTGCACCGACGAGAGCCTCGCGGCCCAGCACAGCGCCAAGGTCTACGGCCAGGCCTCGGTGGGTGCCCCGCCCATGTCCGTGCCGCACCTGGACACCCGGTACGTCAACGGCAAGCGGTCCCTGCTGTTCGGCCCGTACGCCGGTTTCTCCACGAACTTCCTGAAGAACGGCTCCTATCTGGACCTCCCGCTGTCCATCCGGCCCTCGAACATCATCCCGATGCTGGCCGTGGCCAAGGACAACATGGACCTCACCGCCTACCTGGTCAAGGAGGTCGCGAAGCGGCACGGCGCCAAGGTCGAGGCCCTGCGGGAGTACTACCCGGAGGCCAAGGACGGCGACTGGGAACTGATCACGGCCGGCCAGCGTGTACAGATCATCAAGAAGGACCCGAAGAAGCACGGCGTGCTGCAGTTCGGCACYGAGGTCATCGCCGGCCGCGACGGCACGATCGGGGCCCTGCTCGGTGCGTCCCCGGGCGCGTCCACCGCAGTCCCGATCATGATCGAGCTGCTGCAGAAGGCGTTCCCGAAGGACTTCAAGGGCTGGCACGGCAAGCTCAAGGAGATGATGCCGGGCTACGGCGTCAAGCTCAATGAGAACCCGGAGCTCGCGGCCAAGCTTGAGGCCGAGACGGCAGCAGCCCTCCAGCTGGAGCCGGTYAGCGCCAGCCAGGGCTGACCGCAGCAGCCGC
>NZ_JBFRFD010000210.1:0-5871 GCF_052114645.1 Arthrobacter sp. 2YAF22_2 | reverse complement strand
ACAAGAAGGGACGGCATGGATCGCGAGCTGAGTGTCCGGCGACGTCTGCAAGGCACCGGGAAGGTCGCTGTTTCAGCCATCGGGCCAGCAGGGCTGAGTTTAGGCTGTTGCGACGGGAAGCCTGGAACTCCCGCGAAGGGCAACACCCGYGGATCTCGAAGGTTCGATACCGAGAGCTCGGCAAAACGGGGTGCTCGCCTCCTCAGGGCTTAGGACAAACTTGCACGACTCCCATGTGGCGCTTGTCGCGACGTCCCGTGGCGAACGCAGCCACAGCTGCTCCTTGTCTGCAACGCAGACAGATCGAACTGAGCACTCGTGGTCCATGGACACAATGACCAGCCTCCACGCCGGGTCCCTTCGCGCAACTTCGAATTCGTTGCGGGACAGGAAGAATCGGGTGCGAGGGCCGTCGGCTACGGACTTGACTTCGAGGTGCCACTCGATTCCTGATTCTTGAAAGGAAATATCGTATCCGCATCTGTCCGAGATGGCCGAAATGTGTGTTGCCGACCCCGGCCATGCCGTCTCCAAAAGGGCCAGCAACGCAGACTCCCCAGCCGCGCCGAAGTCGGCTCTCGCCTGTAAGTTCACTCTTCCTGACACATTTCGCACGCTATCCAGACAATCCTCGTCTGTCATACCGAGGCTCGCACCCCATTCGACGACGTCCGTAGGAAGATCGTCCGGCGTGGCCACTAGCTGATCCACCATGGAGAGCCAGGACGGACTCGCTTGAATGATCAGCGACTGCAGAGCCATGCGTCTGGAGAAATCCAGAGGGACCCTTCGTGAACCTGAATGCTGCGCCAGTTCAACCAGGCCCCGGATATCGTTAACTGTCCATAGCCATTCAAGAGCTGTGGCGTACTGGGTGGGCGTGATGTCGGTATATGCCGCATCGTTGTGAACAATTGCGTTCGCCCGAACAAAACCCGTTCTACTCAGTAAATCGAGCCATCTACCGATGGCCACTATCACCGTTCGGGGCATGCTCATGGTTTTAGGTGGTTGAGCAGTTCTTCGACGTCTCTGGCATCCAGCCCCGCGCTCTCGCTTACTTCCTCGTCCAGGTCTCCGAGCACCATAATGTTGCCGTCGTCCAATATGCCGCCCATGAAGTCGAGCTTCTGCTGCAGACGGACCTCGACCAGCTCGTCAATAGTATTGGCGGCCACCAGTATTGTCACGTTTGTACGTGTATGGGGAGCGAGGCCTAGTCGGTGGATTCTATCCACACTTTGCAAATACCGACCGGCAGAGAAATCGCGGTCAACATAGACGGCATCATGACAAGTGTGATGGAAACTGATCCCCTCGCCAAGTGTCGCCGGATTCGATAGCAGTACTGCGCAGGTGGGGTCAGTACGAAATTTCTCAATCTGGTCGGATCTATCTTCGGTTCCGCCGTGCACCATCGCTGGGTTGAACGGTTCAAGTATGCGCTCGAGGGTTGTCAGATTCCTCACAAATGTGGACCACACTAGGGTCTTTCTCCCCTCTTGCCAATTCTTTTGCACGATTTTGGCAACTTCAACATATTTAGGACTCAGTTCGAAGTTGGGAAGGTCCTCCAACATGGTCCGTCCGTCCCGGTCAAGGGGCAGCTCAAGGGGAGGTACCCGATAAGCCAAGGGCTCATGTCGACTGGCTCCGACAGCTACGAGCGCCGGCGAAGTCGCGGCCATTATAAGATACAAGATTACTTTGCCGAGATCCGCCAAGTTGCGGCCGTCACGCCTGAGTCTGACCGACTCCCGCCATACAAGCGCGTCGTAAATCTCCCGGTGAAGAGGCGGCAGCTCGACCCGCCTGACCTTCGGCTTCATTGGAGGCAAATCTAGTTCAGTCTTGGTTGTTCGTGTGAACAGAGGGCGGAGTGCAGCACTAGCCGATTTTAGAGAGCCTGTCGAGATTGCACTCCGGACGTGCCGGGTACCCTGGCCGGGCCAGACAAAAGAAAATAGGCTTTCCAAGTCTGCTGAACCATTGGGTGCGGGCGTACCACTAAGGATTAGTCGATGGGATGCGAAGGGTGCCAACTGCATGCATGCACTCCCCCACTGACCGCGCATGCCTAGCTTCATACGATGCGCTTCATCCAATACCAACATCGTTTTCCCTAACCGCATCCATCGAATTAGATGAGGCATCATTATTGCCAATCGCTCATAATTGACCAAGACGACAAGGCCCGAGAGCTCTTCGTTTGTCGTCACGATTATCGGGGTGAAGTCGCCCTGGCCCAGGGTCACTCTCACTTCGTCTGACCAGGCCTCGAATGCCGATTTGGGGCTGATAACTAATAGCCTGTCGGCAGAGCCCTGGGCCATACGGTTCATCAGCAATGCCAATGTCGCCCTAGTCTTGCCGGCGCCAGGAACGCTAAAGTTTGCTCCATGCTTCAGGCTAAGCAGCTTAGACACGTCGCGCTTTTGAAACGACCTGAGTTCGTCTAGCCAGCCGCCAGACAGCATCTGCGATTCGCCGTCGATTTCATCGGTGGTGAGACGGGAGCGCATAGCCTCCGCGTCCGAGAAGTTGTCTCGGATGATACTGCCTAGCTCATCTGACCAGAGCACCTCGTCATCCCGCGGCCAGTTTGCGATTTCTGCGACATTCACCAGCAGGTCGTCTAGGTCGACTTCTATTACCCGTGGCCGTACATAGGTCGCCGTAACAAGTCTAGTGGCTATCTTTCGGAGTTCCTCAATCTGCTCATCGTCACAAGCCAACTGGACGCGCCCGGGATCGAGCGCTAGCTGAAGTTTCAGCATTGGTTACTGAACCTCTGGAGATTGCACCAACGAAGTTAGCCATTCCGTCGCCGGATACTCCTCGTCTTGCCCGCGCAGGATGATTCTGGCCAGAGAAACGAGCGACCCACGAATAGATCCCAATGCCTCGTCGAGTGATGAAGGATCGTAATTCCCTGTAGCCCTTGCATCGGCAACAGCAGCCGTTGCCATTTCCAGTGCTTCGTTGGCCTCAGCGAGCCGGTCTACGGGCTCCAATTTTTTCTTGAGGACACGACCGTCCTTGCCCGCCTTCCTAAGACCGGCCTCGACGACCTCGCGAGTTCTTTCCAACAGGTCGAGCGCATTGCGGTGCACACCCCCGCCCGCGGCGGGTCCAGCTGCTTCCACGACGCGAGCCTGGAGCACTTTCGTCGTAACTGAACGCAATCGGTCCACCTTGGCGCTGGCACCGGGCACTGTCACTCCGAGGCCCGGAATAGTTACTGTGCTGTCTATTCCATGCGTTCCCGCCAGCAGAGCCGCCGCATAGGTATCAGCGAATTCAGAGTCCACATATCGAAGATCCGTCTTGGATTTGTTAAGGATGAGCGCCAGCAGCCGCTGCTCCCGGAGAGCATCAGCTTTGTCGGGGTCTTTCAGCTTTAGCGACGAATATGCGCGGTAAAGCTCTTCAAGCTTTCCTTGGTGAGTCTCAAAGTCGACAAGTTTAAGGGATAGGTCTGCGCCGTTCTCATCGCAGACACGACTCCTGTCGATTGCTTCTCGAACGAGACCGAGGATCCAGCGGGATCGGTCAAACTTCTGCTGACGAATACGGAATTCATACATGATCTCGGTGGCCGGACGTCCCGCCCGAATACGCTCATCTATGGCCAGAAGCTCATTCATGAACGAATAGTCACGCTTATGGTCTCGTCGAAGTTGCAGAGCCAGCTCGACGGACCGTATGTCTTCAGCTCCAGCATCGCTTGGCAAAACGCCGACACGGATGTTCTTTACTTGAAGTTCCGAAAGGGCAGCCCGACGAGTGTTGCCATTGATGAGTTCGCCCCATCGCGTTACTATCCCCGGTTCCGACTGTCCGTGCTCCTCCAAATCAGCTTTGAGGAGCTCAAATGCGGGATCCGTCGTGCGTGGGTCGGAGGGATCGCCCTTTAGAAGCTGGTGGAGATAGCCTTGCGCCGCGTCTCCGTAGGGATCGTTGTCGAGGATGACGTCCAGGTCGGGATCCATTGAACGCTGTGCCCGTATCCGGTGGGTTGCGGGATTGTAGTAGAGCGCGTCCACTGGCATAGAGATCACCGGCAGATGAACCACGGCGTCACGCCATTCGACTGTTACGGTCTCCCTGGAGCCGCGCTCCCCAAGGACCGCGTTCAACCGGTCCTCCACCAAAGATTCGATGCTCGCCGCATCGCCCGGCCTTGTCGTCACAGCTTCCCCATTCCAAAATTTTTTGACTTGATTGATTGATCGTACTGGGCCAATAGGTTTAGGAGCGGAAGAACAAGATTTTGCATGTGGGTCCGCTCGTGTCGGAAGATTCACTGCATGACCTTGCCTAATTGGAAGACTTTCGACGGCGGAACCAAGAGCCGTGTTGCACTATGGCTGCACGAAGAGATCGGACCCGGGGGCGTTTTCACCAAAGCCCAGTTGCGGGAAGCCTTTCCCAACGTTGAACAAGTTGACCGCAGGATGCGCGATCTACGTCCTGAGGGGTGGGTGATTCACACAAATTCGCAGGATGTTTCTTTGGATCCAGACGAGCTGCGGCTGGTATCAGTCGGTGGTCGGGTCTGGGAAAAGACGTACAGGTCAACAGCGATTTCGATGGTCACAGAGGCCGAGCGCCGAGCAGTAATGCTTCGAGACAACTTCGCCTGCGTCTTCTGCGGCATTTCCGCCGGCGAGGCCTATATGGATGATCCTGCACGAACCGCCGTCTTGACAGTGGCTCGCGGCAGGGAGCCCAGGCAAGGCGGTGCTCTTTGCACTGTGTGTGCCCGTTGCCGGGGGGCCTCGGCACCGTATTCCGCGGAGGACGTGTTAAGCGAGCTGGAAGACCTTACCCCGAGGGAAAGGGAAAGCTTCCGCCTGTGGCTCGCCAACGACAGACGCATCCAGACTCCGCTGGACCAAGTGTGGTTGCATTTCCTTCGGTTGCCACCAGAACAACGCAAGCAGGTGGTCRATGGGGTCGCTTCGTCTAGCTAACTCGTCTGTCATTTTTCACGGCACAAAGTATGAACTGGCCCTGAATCGCCAAGAACAAAACTCGTGAGAGTGAGACTACCTAGATGCAAGGCTCAGCATGGAGCTCCCCCGAAAACACCGCGATAGTCAACAGCTATATGCGCATGTTGCTATGTGAGTGGGACGGCACTTCATACAACAAGTCGTCAGAACGACGCGCGCTGTCCCCGATGCTGAGCAAACGCACAGACTCGTCGATTGAAATGAAACATAGGAATATTAGTGCGATTCTACTCGCATATGGGATACCACCGATTTACGGATACAAACCGCTCCCAAATATTCAGATTTCCCTAGAAGCGGCCGTTTTGGAGGGAATTGCCGGCATTGAGAATTTTGGCGATCGAGCGATGCAGTCGATGACATCCATTGGAATAAATCCGGATGTTCCCCCTTTGAAACCAGCCGATATCCCCTCGGTAACCGCTCCTTGGAAGAGCGCAAGGCTGCGAAGACAGGTGATCCCAAATGATCTTCTAGCCGCCGAGGCGCAGTCCGGCGCCATTCACGTCATGGCGCTAAAGGTCGTTGCCCTGCACGAGCAGAGATCGCTAGCTGCTTTTGAACGTAGCGATCTGGCTGCAGCCGTGGAGGTAAGGGACTATGACGACAGAATCGGAACAGGACTGGTTTTGTCCCGTTCCATTTCCGGCGCCCTCAGGAAAATAGTGGTAAAAGCCACAAACTCTATTGCCGAATTTCCGTTCATGGTGTCGTCAGATGAAGTCGACCTGTCATTAGATGCGACGGTAGGATTTCGCTTGTATCGAGTTTATGGACTACGAAATCGACCGAGCTTCTACAGACTTAAGGGCAGCATTAAAGCGACGGCGCAGCTCACGGCAAGCGACTACAC
>NZ_JBFRFD010000209.1:0-5872 GCF_052114645.1 Arthrobacter sp. 2YAF22_2 | reverse complement strand
GGCGGCGACAGCCCTGGTGAACCACCCGCAAGTGCTCGCCAAGCTCCCCTCCGCCCTGCAGGCGGACGTGAAGACACTCAAGGACGCCCCCTCGGCTGACCGGGTGAAAGACGCCTACAAGATCAAGACCACGGCCCTGTCCGGCGGATACGGTGCCGAGATCCAGAAGGCTGCCGAAAACCTGGCCAAGACCACGACGGAGACCGCGGGCCTGCGCCAGGAACTCCGGACCGCGTTCAGCTCAGCCAACCCGGGCGCCGGACTCCAGAAGGTCGCCGACCAGCTCATCAGCCACCCGAAGGTTCTCGCGAAGCTCCCGGCCAACCTGCAGGCTGACCTGAAGACCCTCAAGGCGGCAGCACCGGCCGACCTGGACACCCAGGCCAACAAGATCAAGGACACCGCGCTGAACGGCGGCTACGGTGCCCAGATCCAGAAGGCAGCCCAGGCCCTCGGAAAGAAGGCCGCTGCGGCCGCCCCAGCCGCATAAGCGGAGCCCCTGCTATCCCCACAAGCCGGGCAGCCCTTGTGGTTGCCCGGCTTTTGCATGTCCGGAACCGGTGAGGATGGCAGTCCACCACGCATGAGGAGAAGAGACCAATTCTCGAGGGCAGGGACGACCTGAATTCGTCAATACTTACATTCGACTGCCACCCAGCCCATAGTGCTGATTTCGGCGACGCCCGCGTCCAATGGGTCATGACAGCCGACTCCGACTACGCGGTCCCCGCCCTGGTTGACCTGAAGCAGGGACTCGCCATCGTCATGCTCGGCTTCGCGTTGTTAGTCCGCTAGATCAGCGGGATGCGTGCAGAAATCGTATCGGGGTGGCAGATCCCATATCGGACGGATCGTCAGGGGTGAAAAACAAAATCTGGCAGGAACGTCACGATCGCCACAGAACACAGCGGCAGGACCTCCTTAGATGGCGCGAGCACGCGCGCTGATTCGACGTCGGGCCCTCAGCGCCGGTTCTCGTACCTGGTAAGGACCAGGCCGCCGGGAAACGTCCGGGTCTCCACCAGGCTCAGGTTCACCCAGTTGTCCAGGGCTGTGAAGAATGGCGTGCCGCCGCCCACCAGCACCGGATGGGTGACAATCGCGTACTCGTCGATCAGCCCGGCCCGCATGGCCGCCGCGGCGAACGTAGCACCGCCGATGTCCATGGAGGCGCCGTCGTCGGCCTTGAGCCGGGTGATCTCGGTAACCGCGTCGCCGGTGACCAGGCGCGTGTTCCAATCAACCGTCCTGGCCGTCGAGGAGAACACTACCTTTGGCATGTCCCGCCAGCGACGGGCGAACTCGATCTGCGCCGGTGTGGCGCCAGGCTGCTGGTCAGCGGTCGGCCAGTGGGAGCTCATCGTCTCCCACAGTCTGCGCCCGTACAGCGCCAGCCCCGTCGCCCCCACCCGGTCGGACCACCATTGGAACAGCTCGTCGCTCGGCACGCTCCAGCCGAGGTCGTCGCCGGGCGCGGCGATGTAACCGTCCAGGCTCACGTTCATGCCAAAGGTCAGTTTGCGCATGGCGTCAGTCTCCCGTGAGTCGGTATTCGTTGTACAGACCAGCACGGTACGAAAAGTCATCGGTCAAGGCCACACCGAGAGCCGGTTGACCACCATGCCAAGCAGATTGTGGCCCGCGTTACACAACGCACGAAGAGGGAGCCTGATTCGCTCATATCCAGCGGCACCGTGGCACTCCGGCAGCAACGCCTAACGGCAGCACGCCACCGCTTCCCTGTCGTGATAGCCACTACCTTGGAGAGGCGAAGTGTAGGAAACCCCCGCCAGCCACAACGGCCGACGGGGACTTTTCAAGTTTGCCCTCGCCGCACTCTGCTTGACAGAGAGAGAAACTAAGTAAGCTTAGCATCTACGGGTATGCCGCTCGCTCGCAGCAAGGGCAGGCCGGCCTTCTGCGCTCCCCGGCTACCCTGAGTCATGACCGACCATCAAAAGACTTGGCACGAGGGGCATAAAGCCACCCTCACTCGAGGCCAGCGCGCCGCCGACATCATGCGAAACGGGATGGGGAGCTGGCCCTTCGTCGGCGGCTTCATCGGTTTCATGCTCATCTGGGCCGCCATCAACACCTGGGCGCTGGCCACCAATTCCTGGGATCCGTATCCTTACATCCTGTTGAACCTCCTGCTCTCGATGCTGGCCGGACTGCAAGGCGCCATCCTGCTGATCGCGGCCAAACGGCAAGACGCCATCGCCGCCGCCATGGCCCAGCATGACTACGACACCAACGTGAAAGCGAAGGAAGAGATTGAGCTGCTGATGGCCATCAACAGCCAGCAGCTGCAGATTCTGCAGGAGCTGAAGGAACTGGCGACCATTGAACGCTATGGTGCCGTCGATCCTGCAGGCGTCTGACCTGCGTCACCATGGTTCTCCTGGGTAATCCTCCAGCGCCTGCTTCGGAACGCGGCAGGACCTGCCGCAGCGGGCAGAAGCCAGCCTAGTCAGGCCCGGTGATCTGCCGATAGTCATAGAAGTAGATGCCGTCCGGAGTGTGCAGCCCCACTGACCTGCCATTTCTGAYCGCCACCACACCCTGTCTCCGCCCGTTGAACGGGTCGTCCCCGACTGCCACGGCACCAAATCGGAACGGTACGGCAGACGTGCGAGCCCACCAGACAGATCGGATGAACAACGTATGCAGCCACCCGTACCTGATTCGGGTTGCCGGCGAACCGGCCGCGAACTTCGGCATAGCGATCACTCCCTTGCAGCACAGCAAAAGGTGCTTCAGTCGTGTGCGGATCCGTCTGTCGTCATCACGCGGAATCGTCCCTGCACCGGTACGGCTCCATTGAAACCACGCTAAAGCATTTGCTCACCAGTCACACGAGTAACAATTACCTCATTGGTAGCGTTCATACCCTCCAGTAACACTTGCTTGCCTACTCGGTTAGACTGGGCCCGCCCCGCAGGCGATTCCCAGGCACGGAAGCGCCTAGAGCAGGGCAAGTGGCAACGCACGGACGGAAACGTGAGCGACGGGCCGCGCAACCTTTGCACCGGCGTCCGGAAACTGCCCCCGCCAGAACCGGGGCCGCAAGAACCCGGAAGACCACGACCGGCAACGAACGGACCCACCTGAAACTCGGGTCCTCACCACCATCCTGCGCCATGAATAGAACCCCTGACGAGGGCGCTTGCGTGCCCGAGGTGGGACTCGAACCGGGCTCCAGCCCTTCAAAATCCGCCACTCCCCCGAAAAAGATCTCCAATCCGGCCCGGTCCGGCCCGCATACAACCCGATCGGGTTCCCAGAGTATGACCATTGTGCACACCCTCCTTTTGCCCACTTCGGCGCCCCAATCAGGCTGCTCAAACGACAGTCCGTCGAGCAGTTGTGTTTTGCCCGGGGTATCGCTTCGATGCGAAGAGTAGGCCTCCGAAACCGGGCCGGCCCCGAACCGGCACCCGCTACCGGGGCAGCCTTCTAATTGGAAATCGACGACCGTCATGGCGGCGCGTTCCGCCTTTACGAACATCTCGTGGAGAAGCGAACACCAACCTGCATGACCAACCGACATCCCGGCCAACACAACGTGAACACGAACCTCGGATGCCAGACCTTCATCCAGACGTTCTTTCAGCACTCCTATTGGGTCCGTCCGAAGTCGTTCCTCCGCCTACCCCTACCAAGACTGGAACCGCTCGATCGGCGTCCCCGTGGAATGGTGGATCCAGTGCCGCCTCAGCAGCTTGTTGGGGTGTCCGGGCGCCCGGCGCCTGCCACCCAGGATCGGCGATCGCAAGGTCGGTGGGGGTTCAGGTGCCTTCACGCGCTGGCGACGACGAAGAGTCCGGCGATGCCGAGCCCATAAAGCACCAGCACCATGAGGGAGTCGGTTCCCATCCTCGCTATCCGTCGTTTTGGCCGAAAGAGCAGCCCGAGCAGGTACACGACGGTGAGCAGGATCGCCAGCGCCGTGAGATAGATGTCGGTGGCCTGGCCTGCGGCAGGACCGTTTTGCCGGAAATGAGGACGGCCAGAAGGAACAGAACTGGAAGGAAGGCATTTCCACCGAGATGTCACTGACCGCCAGTTTGTAATCACCTTGGCGTACCGAGGCCAGACCCGTGGAAATTTCCGGCAGCGACGTCTGCGCACGTCAAGTTTCTGAGACAGTTTCATCGTTGTTTTCGGTTACGCGGCCAGGGGTTCTTGGTCGCGGGTCTGGTGGGCGGTGAGGACTGCCGCCCTGCGTCAGGAGTGTCCAGAAGAGCAGCAAAGCAGGCGGGCGAGTCAAAGTGCGGCAAAGCCAGTCGATGGAGCCATCCGAGCCGACAAGTGCAGCGGTGTGCAGGTCACCGACGATGGCGTAATCCTCAATTCTGGCCACCTCAGAGGGCCTTAACTTCGAGGACGACTTTCAGACCTGTGTCCTGCCGGCGGAAGGCGTCCTGAAAATCGGCCAACGGCACCCGCCGGGTGATCAGGCGCTGCAGCCATCCGTTGTCTGCCTTCTCGAGGGCTGCCACAGCAGCCTCGTAATGACTGCAGTTGGCATTGACGCTGCCGAAGACAGACTCGTTACCAAGCACCAGGGCCCGGTTGACCGCACCGACGTCCACTGGTGCACTTCGGCCGGTCGAGGACACTCCGGTCAGGCAGGTGACCGAATCCAGGGCCCGGCAGGTGATCGATTCCATCACCACGGAGGTGACTCCTGCGCATTCAACCAACACGTCGGCCTTCACGCCCGAGGCGGTGAGGCCCTCGGAGTGATAAATGGCTCCGAGACTGCGGACCAGATCCGGCTTTGGTCCCCCGGTTACCCGGTCAAAGACGTGAACGTCGAGACCTCGC
Source organism: Arthrobacter sp. 2YAF22_2 (assembly GCF_052114645.1). Lineage (NCBI taxonomy): Bacteria > Bacillati > Actinomycetota > Actinomycetes > Micrococcales > Micrococcaceae > Arthrobacter > Arthrobacter sp. 2YAF22_2. The sequence continues at coordinate 1,042 of NZ_JBFRFD010000209.1, read as the reverse complement.
TGTACACCCAGGAGCGCGGCAAGCAGGCCTACCGGGCCGGCTCCCGTGACGACCGCCCTCCTCGGTTGGAAAAGGCCCGGGAGCCGATCGCGTCGATGTGTTGCCACGCCTTGGCCAGGATTGTCGTTGGCTCCAACAAGACTCCGACGGTCGCGAGGGACGGGTTGAGTCGGACCAGCGCACCGGGGTCGGTGCGGTAGCGATCGCGGGCAAACCCGTGCAGCCCCTTGATGCCGTGCTCTGCGTACCGGCCATTACGGCACATGTCCCACTGGCCCACGGCACAGGCGGAACAGGGCACCAGGTCAGGCCGCCGGACGATGCACACCACGAGATCGCCTGCGCTGAATCCGGAAATTAGGTATCTGCTTAGATGAAGTCGTTCCGCGGCCGCGCATGGTCGGCCGTTCCGCTCCTCGGGGGCGGTTGTTGAATCCAGGTCTCACAGGAGCGCAACAGGTTCCCTCGGTACCGTCCTGCGGATGGGTGTACAACCGAAACCCGCCGCGGTCACAGATGACGGGCCGAGCTGGCGACTCGCCACCAAATGGGCGAAAGCGGAGACCGTGGCCATCTTCGCCGGCTTCGCCGTCTACGCGGCCTTCCTGCTGAAGCTGCTTCTCTTCTCTCGTGCACCGGGTTCGGAGAGATCGATCAATCTCATCCCGTTCGCAAGTATCGCGGAATATGCGTTCAGCCACTCTCCCGGGACCGAGAGAGTTGCGTTCGCCAACGTCGTCGGGAACATCCTGATCTTCATCCCGCTCGGAGTCTACGCATCGTGGCTCCGACATCGGGCGGCCGCATGGCTGACCATGCTCACAGTCGCCTCCGTCAGCGGCGCCGTAGAGATCATCCAGGGCGTGTTCGCGGTTGGAGCATCGGACATCGACGACGTGATCCTGAACTGCATCGGAGGACTCATCGGAATGCTCGCATTCTGGCTGCTCTCCGCGATCCTGAGCAGCCTGCCCCCGCCCCCGTCAGCGAATCCGCCCCTGAACTGGCCCGCGAATCCGTCCCTGAATTCGTCGGTGAGCCC
>NZ_JBFRFD010000208.1:0-5873 GCF_052114645.1 Arthrobacter sp. 2YAF22_2 | reverse complement strand
GACTTGTAGTACTGGAACGGCTGGTGGTGCGGGGAGTAGTCCACCACGGAGGCGCCGGCGGCGTTGGTGTGGCTGGACAGGCACGACGCCGGGGCGGTGCCGGTCGCGGCGGTGGTGGGAGCAAACCCGCCCTGGAACCAGCCCCACGAGGTGCCCTTGGCGTTGAGCAGGTCGCCGATGTTCTTGCCGTTCATGCCGGCCAGGTTGTTGGTCTTGGCGTGGCTGCTGTTCGAGCAGTCGTCGTAGACCGGGTCCGGGTCGTTGATGACCGTGCCGACGCCGGTGGCGTCCGGCTGGCGGACGGTGTAGCTGCCGGCCGAGGGGGTGGCCACGGGCTGGCCGGCGGCGGTGAACTCGGTGGCGCCGTGGGTCTGGCCGGAGACCAGGTTCAGTGCACCCGGGGTGGAGGGGCCAAAGACGGTGCTGTAGTGGTTGTCGCTCATGGCGTAGTTCTGGGCGTAGTTCCAGATGCCGGTGACCGTGTTGCCGTCGTAGTAATCCATGGTCAGCCCGTTGCGGCCGTACTGGTTGGCGCCGCAGGCGTCCCGGCTGGTGAATTCGACGAACTTGTTCATCAGGCCGCCGTTGTAAGCCTTCTGCTCGGCGCCGTAGTTGTGGTCCTGGTCGCAGGTGACCGCCTGCTGCGGCGTGAGCCGGGAGGGCTGGACCGAGTTGGGGTTGTTCGGTGCCAGCAGGCCGGCGGAGGCCAGCGTGTCGATCTTCTTGGGCGTGTTCTTCGCCGCCGTGAACGTCGCGGCTTTGGTGCCCGACCCCTGCTGGGTTTCGCCGGGAATGTTCGCGGCCTTCGGGTACGTGGCGAAGTAGTGGTCGAAGGAGACGTTCTCCTGGAAGATGACGACGACGTGCTGGATCGGCGTCGCCGTGCCGTGGTGGTCATCGCCGCCGGCTGAGGCGGGGGATGCGCCGAAGCCGAACAGGCCTGCGGTCAGCGCCGAGGCGCCAAGGGCTACCGCCCCCGTGGCGGCGGCGACGCGCTGCCGGGTGAGGCGTTGAGCTGGATGAGACATGGGGTATCCAATCGTTCCGATGCGGGGTGGCGCTGATGCCAGCCGGAGGTGTTCGGTGTGTGGTCGCCAGGGAGGGCCGGAGGCCGCCGTTTCGCGGTCGGTCCTCGTCGGACAGCCCTACTTGGCCGGGGCTACGGTGGCTTCGTAGCTGAGGATTTCGGTGCCGTTGCCTTCGTCGCCGTTGTCGGGCGCCACCTTCATGGTGAGGTGGTCGCCGTCGGCGGTCATTTTGAAGGGGTTGCGGGTGGCCACATGCCCGGCGGTGGACCACTGCTGGAACGGAACGTCGCGGGTCACGGTGTGGGACTTTAGGTCCATCATGGCCAGGCCGCCGAGTTCATAGGTGGCATCGGTTCCGCCGGCGGCAGGGGTTTGCGGGAGGTTGGTGATGCCGCCGCAGAGCATCTTGGAGTTGGGCACGTATTGGCAGTCCTGGTAATCGATGAAGAAGTTCGGGTTCGCCCAGGTGGAGAGCTGCTTGCCCTGAAGATCCCATTCCGCAAAGCGGCGCGAACCCCAGGTGTTGCCGACCAGGTGGCCGGTCTGCTTGTCCAGCACGATGCCGCCGAAGTGGTCCGGAACTTCGAACTGCTTGTGCACGTCGAGGGTGTTCGCGTCGACGCGGTAGATGATGGCGCTACTGTTTGGCCGGTACTGGGCCACTGGAACCCAGACGTTGGTGCCGTCGAAGTCGATGCCGCCCGGGTGGTACATGTCGCCCTCGCCCAGGATGATGTCCTTTTGGAGCTTCCCGGCCTTGTCCATGACAAACAGGTGGCCGATGCCCTTGCCCGGCGTCCGGTCAAAGCCGTTCTGCGGGGAAGGGAACTTGGTGGTCGGTTCAAGGATCTGGACAGCCGAGAGGAAGATGTGGTCTTGGCTGTAAGCGATCCCTTCCGTGTGGAAGGTCGGAAAGTTCAGCTTCAGCTTCGACGTCTGCTGCCAGGCCGTGGTCCGGTCAAGGCGGTTGAACGCGTCCGCCAGGGCGGTGTCCGGGTCGCTGTGGCTAGCGGAACCGGCGTGTGCGTCCTGGTGTTGGGCATTGTTGTTGGCGGCCTGCGCGACGGCAGTTCCGCCGATCACGGACGCGGCCAGGGCGAGAGTTGTGACGGCCGTAAGGATGCCTCGGGTGCGAGTAGCGCTCATGGGGGGAGCCTCTTAAAGGGGTTGGATCTCTGCGGGACTCCCCTAAGTTACTCATTGGTCATTAACCCCTCATGGAGGGCTGATGAACAGTAGGCTGATAAACAGCAGACTGACGAACGGCTGAGGGCGGCAGCTTCCTAGGCTGCCGCCCGCGGCAACTCCGAGCGCCTACTTGGCCGCCGGCGTCTGCAGTTGCGCCGCCGTAAGTTTCATCCACGGCGAGTCCGGGGCGCCGTCGAGGGACGCCTGCGGGCTGTTGGACTGCGTCCACCATTTGGCTTCGAAGGCATAGCCGTCGAACAGGATCCGGGAGCCGCGCAGGTAGGCCGCGGTCGGAGACCAGTCCGGATAGGTGCCGGCGGCGATGGTGGCTTGCGGGCTGGGTCGGTCACCGGGCAGCACGGGGCCGATGAGCTTCCACGGGACGGTGGCGCCCTGGTCCACGGGGTTGTCCGGGCTCGCGCCCTGCGTCCACCACTTGGCCTCGTAGACGTTGCCATGCCACACTGCGCGGTCGCCGGCGACATAACGTGCTGTTTCCTTCCACACCGGATAGGGGCTCGTGGCAGGATCATCCGTTGCGGTCGGAGCGGGGGAGGCGGCTGTGGAGGCGGCCGGGGCGGGAGCCTGGGCGGCCCTGGTGGGTATGACGTCGGCGCCCAGGACAGTGGAGAACAAGGCGTCGCCCTGCTGGATGCCGCTGCAGCTGTCCGAGACCTTCGCGACGTCCGGGTAGTTGCTTCCACAGGTCCGGTCCCGGTTGAGGGACCACATGGAGACCCGGCCGACGCCCTTGGACTTGGCGTACCCGTTCAGGGAGGCGGCGTCGTCGAGCGTGAAGATTTCCCCGGCAATGTCGTTCTGCCCGATCATCGGGGTGATGCCGAGTTTGCGCCAAGCGGTGTCGGACCCGAGGTCCGCACCGTTCTCGCGATAGATCGACTGCAGTTGCGTGTGCGCCGCATCGGCCGCCGAGGCGGAAGCCTGGAACATGGTTTGGGTGGCCGGCTTACTGCCGCCAAAGTCCATGGTCATGATGTTGACCCCGGCAAGTTCGACGCCGGAGCGCAGCGTCCGCAGGACCAGGTCCCGCCCCGTCTGCGTCAGTCCAGCCGGATCCGCCGGCAGGGTCAGCCACACGTCGAGGTTCTTGCCGCTGTTCTTGCGATCCTGCTGGAGAGCGGCCACCGCGCCGGCGCGCCGGTCAATGGAGGCGGTGTCCGCGAGGGCGGTCCCCTCGATGTCGAGGTCGATCGAGCGGAGGTCGTAGCGCTCAACGACTTCGCGGTAGGCGCTGGTGAGCTTGGATTGGTCCGTGCAGCCCACGGCCAGTTCGCTGTTGGTCAGGCCGCCGAAGGAGACGGACACGGTGCCGCCGATCTGGCGCAACCTGGCGATCCGCCGATCCAGGTCCAACGCCGATTCGGCCTCGGCAAGGCCATACGCTGTGCCCCAGGAGGGCGTGCAGGCGTTCTTGAGGTCGGAAACAATAAAGGACAGGACCGCTCCTTTAGCCTCCGCGCTGTTCGGGGATTCAAAGGCGAAGCGGGGCGTGGCGGTCACGTCGACGTAGCCGGAAAAGACCGACGGAATTGACGACGCCGCATTAGCGTCCTGAAATGAGCGCAGCCCCAGATACGACCCGCCGGTCAGACCGAGCAGGACAATTACCAGAATTCCGAGCCGCAATTTAGAGAGGCGGCGCCCGGGAAAGCGGTTCGACACAGATATACCCCAATACTTGTCAGAGAACTTGCTCCAACCCCTCCACGCGGATTCGCGGCCAAACAAATTACCTGCCGAATACGCGAGAGCGCCGGAGGACAACTTTTTGGGGTCGTGCGCTTATTATAAGGGCAGACCGCGTTCCGGCTGTACCGGAGGGCGGTCCGCGGTGTGTCCGCTGGGGGTACACATGATGTGGATGGGGAAATATGTCTGACCTCTTGGTCGTTCCGCGGCCTGAAGACACTGCTGCCGACGACCCGGCGACAAAGAGCCGCAGACGCCAGTGGCCATTGGCCATTGTGCACCCGGAACCCTCGCGCCGGAAAATCATTCTCGGCCGGGTCGGCATTGTGGTGACGATGCTGGCCTGGGTCGCCTACGTGGTGACCACAGTGATCAGGACCTTGGTCAACGATCCCACCGCGGGGTTCAGGTTCCGGGCCGAGGCGGTGTCCTACGTCGTCGTCGTCACGTTCCTGACTTTTTCGGCCCTGATGTACCTGCTGGCCAGGCAGGGCGCCCTCAACCGGTTCCGCGACCACCGCAGGGTCCCCCGCGGCGAGCTGGACCGCCATTTCACCGACTACCCGCACGCGATCACAGTGTTGGTCCCCTCCTACGCCGAGGAACCGCAGGTGGTCCGGGCCACGCTCTGGTCAGCAGCGCTGCAGGAATTCCCGGACCTGTCCGTCGTGCTCCTGGTCGACGATCCGCCTTTCCCGGGGGACCCGGAGGACCAGCGCCGGTTGCAGGCAACACGGGATCTAGCCGCAAGCATTACGGCCACCCTCCAGGAGCCAGCCAACCGGCTGAACGCCGCAAGCGACGCCTTCAACCGGCGGGTCGGCGAAGGTAGCGCCGGCGGCGAGCTGTCCGCGCTGATCGAGGAATACGAGTACGCTGCCGGCTGGCTTGAAGCCATGGCCGAGGCCGAGCGGGTCGAAGACCACGTGGACGAATTCTTCGTGGACCTGGTGCTCATGGGACTGGCCCGCGAGCTGCGACTGGTTCTGACCGCCCTGTACGCGGCGAAGGCCCAGGCGGCCGAACCGGAGCAGCCCCGCATGCGGGAGCTGTACGCGCGCCTGACTTGGATCTTCAATGCCCAGGTCTCCACCTTTGAACGCAAGAAGTATGTGAGCCTCTCGCACGAAGCGAACAAGGCCATGAACCTGAATGCTTACCTCAGCCTGATGGGGCACCGCTGGCGGCGCGAGCAGACCGCCGACGGGACGGTGCTCCGCCCCGCCGTCGAGCCGTCCGCGGATGACCTGGTCGTTGAGGACAGCACCTATGTCCTGACCCTCGACGCCGACTCGCTGCTGTTGCGGGATTACTGCCTCCGGCTGGTCCACTTCCTGGAGTCCCCCGGCAACGAGCGGGTCGCGGTCACCCAGACGCCGTATTCGTCCTTCCGCGGCGCACCCACACGAATCGAACGTGTCGCCGGGGCCACCACGGACCTGCAGCACATCCAGCACCAGGGCATGACCCGGTACGGGTCGACCTTCTGGGTGGGCGCCAACGCCGTGATCCGCAGAGTTGCGCTCGATGACATCGTGGAAGTCTCCTCCGAGGGCGGCTTTGAGGTGCGGACCTACATCCAGGACCGGACCGTCATCGAAGACACCGAATCCAGCGTCGACCTGGGCCGCGAAGGCTGGGACCTGGTCAACTATCCCGAACGGCTGAGCTACAGTGCGACGCCGCCCGACTTCGGTTCCCTGGTGGTGCAGCGCCGGCGGTGGGCCAACGGCGGGCTGCTGATCCTGCCCAAGCTGTGGGAAACCATCCGGAAACGCCGCGGCAGCGAGAAGGCCATGCGCAAGCGCGAAATCATGCTGCGTGTGAACTACATGGCTTCCATTACCTGGGCCAGCTTCGGGTTGCTTTTCCTCCTGGCCTATCCCTATGACAGCAGGCTCCTCAGCCCGCTGGTGTTCGCCGCCGCGCTCCCGTACTTCCTGGCCA
>NZ_JBFRFD010000207.1:0-5885 GCF_052114645.1 Arthrobacter sp. 2YAF22_2 | reverse complement strand
GCTCCGCAACTGCCCTTATGGCGTGTCTAAAGGGCCGTTGTGGAGCAATCGATGGAACGACGACGGCGGGGCCGCCTCTGGGAGGTGGGCCCGCCGTCATTTCCTGCAGGTAAGTCGGTGGGGACTCAGATGTTGAAGCCGAGGGCCCGCATCTGGTCGCGGCCGTCTTCGGTGATCCGCTCCGGACCCCACGGCGGCATCCACACCCAGTTCAGGCGCCAGTCGTCCACGATGCCGTCCAGGGCCTTGCCCACCTGCTCCTCGATCACGTCAGTGAGCGGGCAGGCGGCGGTGGTGAGCGTCATGTCGATCAGCAGGGCGCCGTCGTCGTCCGAGTACTTCAGGCCGTAGAGCAGGCCAAGGTCAACGATGTTCACACCCAGTTCCGGGTCGATCACATCCTTGAGTGCCTCTTCGACGTCTTCGAGGCCCGTCCGGGCCATATTGATTTCGGTCATGGCGTAGTCCTTACTAGGCCTGTGCTGCGGCGTCGGCGGCAGCGATGGTGGCCGCCCCTGCGCCGGTGGCGTAGCGGTCGTAACCTTCTTCTTCGAGGCGGTCGGCGAGTTCCGGGCCGCCCTCTTCGACAACCTGGCCGTCAACGAACACGTGCACGAATTCCGGCTGGATGTAGCGCAGGATCCGGGTGTAGTGGGTGATCAGCAGGGTGCCCATGTTGCCCTCGGCGTGGGCGCGGTTCACGCCTTCGGAGACAACCTTCAGCGCGTCGACGTCGAGGCCGGAGTCGGTCTCGTCGAGGATGGCGAACTTCGGCTTGAAGAGCTCCAGCTGGAGGATTTCGACGCGCTTCTTCTCGCCGCCGGAGAAGCCCTCGTTGACGTTGCGCTGGGTGAAGTCGGCGTCGATGCGCAGCTTCTCCATGGCGGCCTTGACGTCTTTGGTCCAGGTGCGGAGCTTCGGGGCTTCACCGTCGATCGCGGTCTTGGCGGTGCGCAGGAAGTTGGTCATGCTCACGCCGGGCACCTCCACCGGGTACTGCATGGCCAGGAACAGGCCGGCACGGGCGCGCTGGTCGACCGTCATCGCGAGGACATCTTCGCCGTCGAGCGTGATGGAGCCGCTCGTGACGTTGTAGCGCGGGTGGCCGGCGATCGTGGAGGCCAGGGTGGACTTCCCGGAGCCGTTGGGACCCATGATGGCGTGCGTCTCGCCGGTCTTGATGGTCAGGCTGACGCCCTTCAGGATTTCCTTGGTGCCCTGCTCGGTGTCAATGCTGACGTGCAGGTCCTTGATCTCAAGAGTAGACATGTGTCTTGTTCTCCTCTGCACCGTGCCTCTCGGCGGCGGTGCGGTTCTCGACGATAAGTTTTGGTGGAGCTGGTTGCCGGCCGGGCGGGAGGGACATCCCTCCCGCGGTCAGCTGAAGTTTGGTGCCTCGGCGCCGTTCAGGATGGTGCTGACGTCCACGTAAACGTCGCCGTCCTGGATGGTCACGGCGAACACGGGTACCGGGTCGTAGGCGGGCAGCTGGAGCGGTTGGCCGCTGCGGAGGTCGAACTGGGAGCCGTGGCCCCAGCATTCGATCTTGCAGTCTTCCACTTCGCCCTCTGAGAGGGAGATGTCCGCGTGCGAGCAGGTGTCGCCGATGGCGTGGATCTCCCCCATCGAATCCTTCACGATCGCTACGGGGTAGTCGTCGATCAGGATACGCAGCGCCTGCTTGAGTTGGATCTCGCTGGCGCTGCACACCAGTTCGCCCTTCGGCTGTTCCGTCATGTTCGTTGTCCGTGTTCTCTCGTGCCGTGTTTTCTGGTGCTGCGCACTAGTTGTCTGTGGCGGCGAGCTCGCGCTCGACGGCGGCCGTGAGGCGTTCCTCGATGGCGGGAACCTTGATTTGCTGGATGATCTCGTTCAGGAAGCCGCGGACCACCAGACGGCGGGCCACCTTTTCCGGAATGCCGCGGGCCATCAGGTAGAACAGGTGCTCGTCGTCGAAACGGCCGGTGGCGCTGGCGTGGCCGGCGCCGGCGATCAGGCCGGTTTCGATCTCCAGGTTGGGCACGGAGTCCGCGCGGGCGCCGTCGGTGAGGACCAGGTTGCGGTTGGCCTCGTAGGTGTCGGTGCCTTCTGCTTCCTTGCGGATCAGGACGTCGCCGACCCAGACGGTGTGCGCGTCGCGGCCCTGAAGGGCGCCCTTGTACAGCACGTTGGACTTGCAGTTGGCGACCGCGTGGTCCACGAACAGGCGCTGCTCGAGGTGCTGGCCGGCGTCGGCGAAGTACAGGCCGAACAGTTCCGCTTCCGCGCCGGGCTCGGTGAAGCGGGCCGACGGGGTGACCCGGACCAGGTTCCCGCCGAGGCTGACGACGATGTGCTTGAACTTGGCGTCGCGGCCAAGTTTCGCCTGCTGGGAGGAGGCGTGCACGGCGTCGTCGTTCCACTCCTGGAGCGAGATGACGGTGAGCTGCGCACCGTCCTCGACGAGGATCTCGATGTTTTCCGAGACGACGGCGCTGCCCTGGTGATCCAGCACGACGACGGCCTTGGAGAACTTCTCCGCGACAATCACGACGTGCTGCGCGGAAGCGTCGGTGCCCCGGCCGGTCAGCAGGACGCTGACTTCGCCGTCCACCTGGACCTCTGCCGGGACCGTAATGACGGTGGCCTCGGTGAAGTTCTCCCACGCATTGGCGGAAACCCGGTCCTCGGGGATGGCCGCCGAACCGATGCGGGCGTCGTCGCGGTCTACGGTTTCGATCCGGACGCTGTCCGGGGCGGTGATGGCCACGGACGGCGCGGCACCGGTGAGGACCTCGGTGTGCAGGCCCCGGAGTCGCTTGAGCGGTGTGAACCGCCAGTCTTCCTCCATGCCGGTCAGCGGCTTGAAATCCGCCAGCTTGTACGAGGTCAGGCGGCCGGCGCGCGAGCTGTCCGGGATGCCGACGCCGCCGCCGTGCGAGTGCGCCTTGACGGCGTCGCCGGCCAGCGGGGACTTGGACGCCGCGGCGTTCAGCGGTGACAGGCTTTCGCCTTCCTCGGTGAAACCGTTGATGAACGGCTGGGCCGAGGGCGCGCCGATGCGGGCCTTTTCAGTAGTGATGTCAGTCATTAACCGACCGATCCTTCCATCTGCAGTTCAATCAGTCGGTTCAGCTCGAGGGCGTATTCCATCGGCAGCTCGCGGGCAATCGGCTCGATGAAGCCGCGGACGATCATCGCCATGGCCTCGTCTTCGCGCATGCCGCGGGACATCAGGTAGAAGAGCTGCTCTTCGCTGACSCGSGARACCGTGGCCTCGTGGCCCATCGTGACGTCGTCCTCGCGGATGTCGATGTACGGGTACGTGTCCGAGCGGCTGATGGTGTCCACCAGCAGCGCATCACAGCGGACCGTGTTGGCCGAGTGCTTGGCGCCTTCCCGGACCTGGACCAGGCCGCGGTAGGCGGCGCGGCCGCCGCCGCGGGCCACGGACTTGGAGATGATCGAGCTCTTCGTGTTCGGCGCGATGTGGACCATCTTGGAGCCGGTGTCCTGGTGCTGGCCCTCGCCGGCGAACGCGATCGAGAGGGTCTCGCCCTTGGCCCCGTCCCCGACGAGGTAGACGGCCGGGTACTTCATGGTGACCTTGGAACCGATGTTGCCGTCGATCCACTCCATGGTGGCGCCTTCAGCGCAGACCGCGCGCTTGGTCACCAGGTTGTACACGTTGGTGGACCAGTTCTGGATGGTCGTGTAGCGGACGCGGGCGCCCTTCTTCACGATGATTTCCACGACGGCGGAGTGCAGCGAGTCCGAGGTGTAGATCGGCGCGGTGCAGCCCTCGATGTAGTGGACGTAGGAATCTTCGTCCGCGATGATCAGGGTGCGCTCGAACTGGCCCATGTTTTCCGTGTTGATGCGGAAGTAGGCCTGCAGCGGGATGTCCACGTGGACGCCCTTGGGCACGTAAACGAACGAACCGCCGGACCAGACCGCGGTGTTCAGCGACGCGAACTTGTTGTCGCCCACCGGGATGATGGTGCCGAAGTACTCCTGGAAGATCTCCGGGTGCTCACGCAGCGCGGTGTCGGTGTCCAGGAAGATGACGCCCTGGGCCTCCAGGTCCTCGCGGATCTGGTGGTAGACCACCTCGGACTCGTACTGGGCGGCGACGCCGGAGACGAGGCGGCTGCGCTCCGCTTCCGGGATGCCCAGCTTTTCGTAGGTGTTCCGGATGTCCTCGGGCAGGTCCTCCCAGGTGGCGGCCTGCTTCTCGGTGGAACGTACGAAGTACTTGATGTTGTCGAAGTCGATGCCGGACAGGTCCGCGCCCCAGGTGGGCATGGGCTTGCGGTCGAAGTACTTCAGACCCTTCAGGCGCAGGTCCAGCATCCACTCCGGCTCGTTCTTCTTGGCCGAGATGTCACGGACAACGTCCTCGTTGATGCCACGGCGTGCGTTGGCGCCGACGTCGTTCTTGTCGGCCCAGCCGTACTCGTAGGTGCCGATTCCGTGCAGCTCAGGATTCTTTTCCAGAATCTCCGAAATCACAGTGGATTCAGCAACCTTCTTCTCTGATAGTTGGTCCGTCATCACGGCCTTTCTTGCAGATGGTTGGATACTTCGTCCGGGTGGCCCGGCTCCGAGGGGCTGGAAGCCCCGACGGCGGCCGGACGGCCCGTAGGTATGTGGGTGGTGCAGACGTGACCGCCGCGCGCCAGGGTGGAAAGCCGGCGCACGTCGACGCCGACCAGCCGGGAGAACACTTCGGTCTCCACGTCGCAGAACACCGGGAACTGCGCGGCGAGCTGTTGGATGGGGCAGTGGCCCTGGCAGAGCTGCACGCTGGAGAGTGCGGCAGGAAGCGGCGCCTTGGCCTCGATCGACTGTGCCGAGGCGACGAACCCGTCTCGGCTCAGGGCTTCGGAGAGCACGCGGGCGCGGGCGGTGATGTCACTGCCCGCCTCCTCGATTTCCGGCGCGTAGCGTCGTTCCATCTCGCCAAAGCGTTCGACGGCGAACTCCCGTACCGCTTCAGCGCCGGCCATTTCGCCGAGCCGCCGGAGCGCGGAGCTCGCGATGTCGAGGTAGTCGTTGCCGAGCGTGGACTGCCCCCGCGAGCTGAGGACGTAGCGGCGGGCCGGCCTGCCTGCGCCGGCGCCGGCACGGGCGGCCCGTTTGATCTCGATCACGCCGTGGCGTGAGAGGTGGTCCAGGTGGCGGCGGACGGCGGCAGGCGTGAAGCCCAGCAGCTCGCCGAGCTCCGCGGCGCTGATGGGTCCGTGTTCCAGCACCGCGCTCAGGACGCGGTCCCGGGTGCGTTCCTCGGCGGCGGCCGTGTTCGCGGCGCTCACCGAAGGGCGTGCGGCAGGAACTGCCGCGCCCGCGGCAGGCTCGACTGACTCCGCGCACACGTCAGGCGCGGCAGAAGTGGTTGGGCTCATGGAATACACAACACAATCATGTCGTAATTTACTCCCGCTAGCCAGTAAGGCATGGCTTTCCTGTACCCGGCCCCGGAAAGTTCGGCAGCTACTACGTCGCGTAGAATGCTTTGGTGCGATCTCCCGAATCCCCCGCCCTGACAATCAGCGGGCTCGTCAAGGATGTTGGTCCCGTGCCCAGCCTCGACGGCAAAATGCTGCGGGTGGTCAGCGGACTGTCCCTCGTAGCCGAGCGGGGACAGGTCACTGCGCTGCTGGGTGCCAACGGCGCGGGCAAGACCACCACAATCGAATGCGCGCAGGGCCTGCAGAAACGCACCCACGGCAGCATCAGCCTGCTGGGCCGGGATCCGGACACGGCCGGGGCGGAGCTGCGCGCCCGCGTCGGCGTCATGCTCCAGGACGGCGGCCTGCCGCCGTCGGCGCGCCCCATCCCCCTGCTCCGGCACGTCGCCGGCATGTACCAGGACCCGTGGCCGGTGGACGACCTTGTCCGGCGCC
>NZ_JBFRFD010000206.1:0-5960 GCF_052114645.1 Arthrobacter sp. 2YAF22_2 | reverse complement strand
CGATAGGTCCGGGCGGCAGCGTCATACGCCTGGGCCGCGAAACCCCAGAGTTCGGTTTCCTCACAGGTCTTGGCCGCTTCCATCAGCTCCCCCGGCTGCTCCGTCCCGATCGCAGCAGCAAGACCGCAAATGGCCCCCGCCCTGCGCCCTTCGAGTTGAGGCTGCAGTTCGCGCAGCCGGGGTGCCGCGCCCATGTCCCCGAGCGCCAGCCGGAAGGCCAGCGCATCAAACTCCAAACCCGCGTCGTGGCGGCCGCCGTCGGGCCGCCCGAGCCGTTGCAGCTCCTCCGCGGCGCCGTCGTAGCTGCCCAGCCGGGCCTTGCCGTAGACCACGGCCATCGCGGCAAGGGCGCGCAGGTATCGGGAGACCGGCGGCCGCGCGGATTCATAGTCGGCCAGGAACTCCGCAGCCTTGTCCGTTATCGCCGCCTCGGAGGCCGCTGCGAAGGCCATCGCTGCGGTCAGGGAAAACAGTTGCTGCGGATCTGCGACGCGAAGGGCTTCGAGCGCAGCCCTTAGGGTTTTCTTGGCCTGGGCAGACTTCCCCTGGTAAAGCAGGACGATGCCGGTGGCCGCGTGGACTCCCCCGCCGAAGGAGATCAAGCTTGGTCGGGATCCCGCCACAAAGCCTTCCAGCAGCCCTTCCGCCGCTTTCCAGTCGCCTCCGTGAATCGCCGCGGTGACGGCGCGGACCACGAGGAAGTCGGAAAGGAAGTACAGTTCGTCAGGCCCGTCTCCGGCCGCCCCCAATGCAGCAGTGGCAGCAGCGTAGGCGCTGTCCGATTTTCCTTGGAGCAGCAACTGCTCGGCTTCCAGTGCCAGCCCGAAAGCTCGTTCGACGTTTCCCGGCGGCGGCCCGTCCCCGAATGGGCTGGCGGCGTCGCCGTCGGACGCGCCCAGGGCATCCGTGTCGCCGGCGAGGGCCAGGACCATGGTGCGGATCGTCCGGACCCGCTCCCTTGCCGCGGCAAGAATGCCTTCGGCCTCGCCCGGGTTGTCCTTGGCGAGCCGCTGCCCTGCGTGCAGCAGAGCTTCGGCGCGCCGCACGATATCGGCCGGGGATAGTCCCTGAGCGGACAGGACGGCGGCCCACAGCAGAGACCCCGCCAGCATGCTGGTCAGCGTGCGCCCTTGCGCGAAGTCCGCCTCGAGAATGTCCCGAGCGGCCGCATAGTTGGAGGTGTTGTAGTACGTCCGTGCTATCACCGAGCGCGCCGCTATCTGCAGTTCAGGGTCTTTGACCTGGGAGGCGGCTTTGCGGGCCAGTTCGTCTTCGAAGAGCCGGCTGGCGAGCACAGCGGCACGGAGCAACTGCCGGTCCCCGACTTCGACCCCGCATTCCAACGACCAGCTCACTTGCCGAAGGAGCCCCTCCGCCGAAACTGGTTCCCGGTCCATCAACAGCACCAGGCTCTGCCGGAGCTGGAGGCTTCGCGCGGGCGAAATCAGGGTCCGGAGAGTGTCGCCGTAGACCGAGTGCCAGAGCCGCAGTTCAGCCTGGGGTGCGTCCGAGACGCGGATCAGCTCCTCCTCGATGAGCTGCGCAACCACGGGGACGCTTACCAAGGCTTCCACCAGGTCTCTGGCCACCGGTTCGGCCAGCGCCACGAGGTTCAGTGCCTTTATTTCCTCCGCGGAGCGCCGGAGCAGCTGGCGGCGCACGACGTCGGTCAGGCGTTCGCCGTGGCTGTTAAGCTGGCGGGTGAGCAACCATACCCCGTTGCGCTGAAGCAGCGTACCGTCGCTCGCCGCGTCATCGACGAGACAGCTCAGCAACAGCGGGTTGCCCGCGGAGGCAGCCCAGAGCGTCTCGGCGACCGCGGGCAAGACCTGGGGGCCCAGCCGGACCTCCAGGATCTCGGTTGCTTGTTCCCGGGTGAGCGGGCGCAGATCATGCCGTTCCGCGATGCCCTCGAACCACAGCTGCAGGAGAGGCTCCGGCAGGCCCGGGCGGGCAGCCGCACCAACGAGCAGCTTAGCCCAGCCGGCGGCGGCGAGTTCCACCAGGACTGCCGCCGTGGCCTCATCCAGGTCGTGAGCGTCGTCGACTATCAGCAGGAGCGGCTTTTCCGTCAGCCGGCGTTGCCCTTCAAGGTATCCCCAGAAGGTCCGGAGCACGACCAGCTGGGACGTGGCATCCTGTGCGGGCAGGTCCACAATGAACGGCGCCAACACGCCGTAGGGCACTTGGCTCAGCGCCGGGCTGCCGTGAAGGCGGACGGCCGTCACCTGTCCGCGCAGCTGCGAGGCGATGGCCTCCATTAGCGTCGACTTGCCGATTCCGTGCTCGCCCAGCAACAGGACAGCGACGTGTGTGCCGCCCTGGAGCGCTGCCACCGCGGCGCCCAAGTCATCGGAGCGTCCCGTCATGCCACGGCGCTCCTCATCGGCGGGAGCCGCCGCACGGACCTTAGATGAGTCCAAGCAAATCACTCCGCGACGATACTCCGAACTTGGTGAACACCTGGTACAGGTGACCTTCAACCGTCCGGACCGAAATCCCAATCTCCAAGGCGATGTCCTTATTGGAGACTCCGCTGCCCGCCAGCGCAGCGATTTGCCGCTCCCGCTCCGTCAGCAGCGGCCCCTTGTTCTGCGGAACGATGGGCAGCGCAGGCATCGACGCTGACAAGGATTCGAGCATGTTGTGCGCGGCCGCGGCGATCCCCGCCAGGCCTGCGGCTCTGGCAAAGGTGACGGCGAGCGCGGCGCATCTGGCCTGCACGGCGTCGAGCTCCAGTTCAGCGGCGAGGTCGGCGGCTTCGAGCATGGTCACGGCGTCCTTCTTCCGGCTACCGACGGCTACGACCCGGGACAGTTCCGCGAGGGGGCCTTGCCGCCGCGCGGCGATCTCTTCCATGAACTGGAAGTCCTTGGCGGTGCCGTTGACGGTCGCGCCCAGCATGCAGATGCCGGCCAGGGTGTAGCGGCCCTCCCGGAAGTGCCGCTCAGCGGCGTGGACCAGCCGTTCCTTGGCCTGGGGATCCCCCAGCCACCGGGAAGCCATGTCCATGCAGAACTCGGCAGAGCTGCTGACCACGAAGCGCGCCGGACCGTCCGCGGACCGGGCGCGGTCCAGGTAGACGCTGGCCTGCACCGAGTTCCCCATCTGCGCGTAGGCAAAAGCCGTGGCCGCATAGGCCTGCCGCAAGGCGTGCAGGCTGGTCCGGACCTCGAGCTGGGCGATTGCGGCGAGGAGCGGGTCAAGAGCCAGATAGCCGCGTCCGGCATAGACGTACGCGAGTCCCACCGCAAGGTCGGTGGCGGCGCTGCCCGAGTGCAACCCGTGCCCGGCCCGGCCGCTCGCGTCCTTTAGCATGTCGATACTCTGGCGCCATTTGCCGCACAGCAGGAGGACGTTGAAGGAGCGCCAGGCGAAATTTTCGCGAATCCGCGGCACGTTGGACCACTCGCCCAGTTTTCCGGCCAGCTCGCGCATCAGCTGCCTGGCCTCGACTTCCTTGCCCGTCATGCACAGGGCTTCCATCAGGATAATCGAGGTCCGGAGCCGGTGGACCGGGTCGATGGCATCGGCATCGGCGCTGGCGGCAGCGGCACGGAGCCGATCCATCATCGGTACGTACTCRCCGATGAAGGAAAGGTAACTGAACTCGCAAAGATCAAGGCAGAGACCGGCGCGAGCCAGCGACCCCGCGTCGGAAGGCAGGTCGGCCTGCTGGAACTCTTCCAGCCGCAGCCTGGACCGTCGAAGGAGCTCGGGGACTTTTCCGCTGCGGTCCTCCAGCCAGGCCATGCAGTCGGCCTTGGCCGCGACCAGTTCGGCGAAGGGCTCCGGCGCGAGCCGGTCAATCTGTGCCTCGGAGATATCGTCGAGCGAGGACATGGCCTGGAGGGGCAGCCCCAGCTGCAGGTACGCGGCGGCCTTCTGCTGCTGTCCGGCCGGCCATTCGCTATCGCCGGGGCTGATGCCGCCGGCGCACTTGAGCGCGAACTTCGGGTCGAAAAGGCTGACGGCTGCCCGGGCGGCGGCCAGCGCATGGGCCGGGGCCAGCTCGGCGTGGCAGTCGTGCGTCCACGCGGCGTAGGCGAGCAAATCCTCCATACTGAGCTCTGCCAGCTCGTCTTCACGATGGCCCGGGACCTTGTCGCGCAGCTCCAACCGGCGCTCCACGCTGAGCCAGTTCCGGACGATGTCGCCCAGATAGCGGTCTCCGAGGGTCACGAAATGCCGGTCCGTGCGGTCGACCAGGATCTGTCCCGCTTCTTCCATGTCCGCGATGAGTCCCGGCCCGTACATTTTCGCGAGCCGGGACAGGGACATGCTCCGGGCGCAGGACAAGACTTCGATGGCTTCGCGGGCCTGCGGCGTTTCCCGCGCGTAGCGTGCCCTGACAATGTCTTCCAGCGCCGTCTTGCCGTCGAGGACCACCTCGTCGAGCAGGGTCCACACCGCGCCGGCCAGGACCAGGTTGCCGCGCTCGATCTGTTCCGAAACCACTGCTTGAAGCAGAGTGGGGCTGCCGCCAACCAGATCGTGCAACTGGGTTGCCAGGGCGGTCGAAACCCGGTGCCCGAGCGCGGCCTGGAGCACTTCGCGGGTCTCGAGCTCGGTCATGGCTGCGAGCCGCACTTCGGCCAGTTGACCGGACGTGATGAGCCAATAGAAGTCGGGGGGAAGGTCGGTGGTGCGCTGCGCGGTGGCTACGAGCCGGCCGGTGCCGGTCTGCAGCAAGTTGAGCAGGACCCCGGTGCTCTGTTCGTCAAGGGAACCGGCGTTGTCCAACAGGATGACGCACTGCCGTCCCGCGGCGTCGTTGCGGATCAGCGAAGTGATCCCGTGCAGGATCGCCGTGGGCGAGCCAAGCGAGCTCTGCGGGAGCCGGGCGAGCGTAAACGCGAGGCATCCATAAGGGGTCGAAGTGCCCGACCCTGAACTGCGGAGCTGGACTGTATAGACGTCCGGACCGAGGCTGGCGAGGGCGCTGCGTCCGACGAGCGACTTTCCCACCCCCCGGTCCCCGGTGATGACAACGCCCATGCCGCTGGGCGCAGCGAGGGCCTCACGGACCCGGTCAGCGTAGGCCCCGCGTGCCAGTCCAGCCCACGCGTGCCTGTTGACCGTCCCCGCGGCGTATCCGGCCGGTGCCGATGTAATTGGAACATCCCCCCAGCCCAGCGAATCCCTCGACATCTAGTTTCCTTTGCACCGCCATAGCGGCCGGCAAGCACACACCGACCGCCTAGACGTAGCGTAACTCTATCCCCCGACAAGAGAGTAGACAGATCATAACGGCAACGCGGGATGCTTGGAAAGGAAATCGAGGGGAAAGGACATCGAGTCCTCGAGCGGCTACAGGGCTTTAACGGGGTGGAACTTTTGCTGGGCGGCCTGGAGCCCGTCCCGGACGAGCGCTTCCACGGCGTCGGCTGCGGAGTCAATCAGGAACGGCAGTTCCTTCTTCTCCGGGCCGGCAAAGTCGCGCAGCA
This sequence comes from Arthrobacter sp. 2YAF22_2, assembly GCF_052114645.1. Taxonomy (NCBI): domain Bacteria; kingdom Bacillati; phylum Actinomycetota; class Actinomycetes; order Micrococcales; family Micrococcaceae; genus Arthrobacter; species Arthrobacter sp. 2YAF22_2. The sequence goes on along the minus strand of NZ_JBFRFD010000206.1, from coordinate 513 downwards.
CGAAGTCGGCGGTGTCCATCCGGCCCGGCGGCCGCCCGACCCCGACGCGCACACGGAGGTAGTCCTTTGTTGCCAGTGCCTTGGAAATGTCACGGAGCCCGTTGTGGCCGCCTTCGCCGCCGCCGATCTTGAGTTTGATGCTCATGAAAGGAATGTCGATCTCGTCGTGGACGGCAATGACCCGGGCCGGGTCAACGTCATAAAACTTCGCCAACGCCGAGACCGGACCGCCGGAAACATTCATGTAGCTGAGGGGTTTGGCCAACACCATCCGGGGGCCGCCGATGCCAAGCCTGCCTTCGAGGACCTGGGCCCGTGATTTGTGCGACTTGAAACCGCCGCCCAGTCGGGCTGCGAGTTCATCGAGCACCATCTGGCCCACATTATGCCGGTTGTGGGCGTACTCGGAGCCCGGATTGCCGAGGCCTACGATCAGCCACGTGTCAGTCATGGATCAGTCCTTCGTGTGGGGCCGTACGGCTCGAGCGGCTGGATGGGCAGGCTGTGCAGACG
>NZ_JBFRFD010000205.1:0-5970 GCF_052114645.1 Arthrobacter sp. 2YAF22_2 | reverse complement strand
GGGCTGTTGCACGGCGACACCAGGATGCTGTGCCGGGCGGAGGTCACCGTCAACGGGCATGCGCCGGAACCTGCCACGGTGGAGTCCGCGCCCGGCGGCGTGCTCCGGGTCCGTGGACTGGTAAGGGGCATCGAGGGACCCACCGAGGACCCCGCCGTCGAGCTCCTGYAGACCTGGACCGTCACCCCCGGCGCTGTCCGGGTGACGCTGCGCCTGACCACGTCGCTGGATGCTCTGGACGCGGAGATCCAGGTGCGGCTCGCCGCGGATTTCACCGACATGGCCGCCATCCGGCTGGGCCGATTCCGCGAACCGCTCCGCCCCTCCGTGGCGGATGACTCCTCATTGCGTTGGAGCGAGGGCGGCAAGACCCTGACGGTGGCCGCGGCCGGCAAGGTGGGCGGTGGCGAGCTGTTGACCTGGCGCGGCACGGCCGGCCGCGGGCGGCCGTTCGCGGCGGAGTGGCAGGCCACTCTGGCCGACGCCGAGGACGCCGTCGTGGCCGCGCGCCTGCCCGCATCCCGCCCCGGCCGGTCCCGGCCAGAAGGAGCACTTGGCTGGCTGCTGGACAACTCCCTCGACGAGCTCGACGGGCTCCGGCTAGCGACCCGCAAGGCGCCCGACGCGCCCTTCCTCGCGGCCGGGGCGCCGTGGTATTTCACCCTCTTCGGCCGGGATTCGCTCTGGGCCGCGCGGTTGTTGCTGCCACTGGACCCAGCGCTCGCCGCGGGAACCCTGCGTGCCCTCGCTGCCTACCAGGGCACCGGGACCGACCCCGCCGCGGCCGAAGACCCGGGCAAGATCCTGCACGAGCTGCGGGCAAAGGAGCTCGTGCTCGAAAGCCAGGCCCTGCGGCTGCCGCCGGTGTATTACGGCGCGGTGGACTCCACCCCGCTGTGGCTGTGCCTGCTGGGCGAGCTGGGAGCCGCCGGGACCGACGACGCGGCGGTCCGCTCGCTGCTGCCCAACGCCGCCCGCGCCGCCCAGTGGCTGCTGGCCGCCGGGGCCGCCGGTAACAGCGGCTTCCTCAGCTACCAGGACACGTCCGGACACGGCCTCAGCAACCAGGGCTGGAAAGACTCCCGCGACGCCATGCAGTTCCGGGACGGGCGCCAGGCCGAGGGCCCCATCGCGCTCTCCGAGGTGCAGGGCTACGCATACCAGGCAGCCGTAGCAGCGGCGGACCTGTTCGACTCCTACGGCGAACCCGGCGGGCAGGAACTCCGCGACTTCGCCGCGGCGCAGAAGCAGAACTTCCGCGAACGCTTTTGGGTGCACGACGACGACGGCGCCTTCCCTGCCATGGCACTCGACGGCCACGGCGAAGCGCTGGACACCCCGGGTTCGAACATGGGACACCTGCTGGGCACCGGGATCCTGGACGCCGCGGAGGCCCGGCTCGTGGCAGACCGGCTGCTCAGCCCGGAGCTGTTCTCCGGTTACGGGCTGCACACCCTGTCCCGGCGCGCGTCGGGGYTCTGGCCGTTCAGCTACCACTGCGGTTCGGTCTGGAGCCACGACACCGCCGTCGCCATCCGGGGCCTGCTCGGCGAGGGATTCAGCGCCGAGGCGCGGGTCCTCGCCGAGGGCCTGCTGGCAGCCTCCGCCTCGTTCGGCCACCGCCTCCCGGAACTGTTCGCCGGAGTCACCGCGGCGGAGTCCGGCCGAGCCGTGCCGTATCCGGCGTCCTGCCATCCGCAGGCGTGGTCCTCAGCTTCGGCGGTGGTTCTGGCCCAGGCGCTGGGCGTGGCCTTCTAGGCCAGCCTGGTGCCACCGCGCGCCGGACCGGGCCCCCGTGCGAGGCCGTGCGGGTGCTAAGCCGCCGTGGTATCCCCCGCCAAATGCCCCGGGTCGGGCGTCTGCTCGTCAGGCACCGCCGCCGGCGCCTCTGCCCGCATGGACATCCGCGCGGCGCGCAGGCCGTCCACCAGCACCACCAGGCCCGTGATGGCGACCGCCAGGCCCATCGAGGCCACGACATCGGTCAGCCAGTGGTACCCCAGGTAGAGCCGGCTGAACGCCACCAGCAAGGTTCCGAGGGCGGCCGCCGAATACGCCAGCACTGCCGTCGAACGCCGGACCGTGCGGGCCCCGGCGCCGCCGAGCAGCAAATACACCAGCACCAGCGCGAAGACTCCGATACCGAAAGTGTGTCCGGATGGGAAGGACAGCGCATCATCCGGGCCCATGAGGAAGTCGGCCGCCGACGGCCGGGCGCGCGCCACCTGGTGCTTGATGATGGTGGATGCCCCGAAGGTCGCCACCATGGCGCCGAGGAGCAACGCCGGACGCCAGATTTCCCGTTTCCGGGTTGCCCAGCCGAGGGCCACCAGGCCCCCGATGGCCGTCATCCAGGTGGGCGAGGTGACCGTGCTGACGGCCGCCAGGACGGCGGTCGCGAGGGCCGACCGGCCCTCGACCAGGGCAGCATGGACACCGCCGTCGAGCAGGGCGGGCCCCGAGTTCGTCTGGACCGCTGCCAGCATCAGCCAGAACACCGCTTCCCCCGCCACCAGCAGGCCGGCGGCGGCAAAGAACAGCGCGCGCTGCGAGCGGGGGCTCTGCAAGCCGCCGCGAGAACGCTGGTGCTGGAAAGTAGGCATTGGGCCATAATGCCAGACCAGGCTGTCGGCTTCCCTGACAGTTACTGGGAAGCCGCTGAAGACCCGGTCAATGACGCGCCGTTATGAGGCCGCCGTCAAGGACGTCCGGGGCCCGGCCGCCGGCTTTGCGGGTAGGGCGCTTCGTGGCGCGCGAGCATCTCCACGAAGCCGGCGATCTTGCGCGCCCGCGTGGACGCCTGCTTGACCGAGTTGGTCCGGTAGATCAGGGCGTACCGGTTCACCGACGTCAGCACCTCGAACATGGCCTGCGCCCGCGGGTCCGCCGCGATGGCGGCCGCGAGGTCCTCCGGCACTTCCGCGGACGCCTGGCCCGCATAGGCCGCTTCCCAGCGGCCGTCCGCCTTGGCGCTGTCAACCGCGGCCCGGCCGGCCGGGGTCATCCGGGCCGCCGCTTCGAGCCGCCCGATGCGTTCCACGTTCCGCGCCGACCACACGCTTTTCGGGCCGCGCCGGGTCATCCGCTGGAAGGAAGTCTCGGCGTCCCGGCGCCTGCCCTGGCCGTCGATCCAGCCAAAACACAGCGCTTCCTGCAGGGCCGCCTCGTAATCCAACTCCGTCACCGAGCCGCCCTTCTTGTGCAGCACCAGCCACACGCCCGGGCTGTCCGTGTGGTGCGCTTCCAACCAGGCCCGCCACTCGGCGGCGTCTTTGACCAGCAGTTCCATCAGCTCAGCAGCCATGGCACTATTGTGCTCCCGGCCCCCAATCATCAGGGAGATCACCTTGCTGCGTGTCCGCCCCATCCATTTCACCTCCCGCCTGGACCAGTGGGAGCGCCTGCTGACAGATTTGGGCATGGTCAAGACGGTCGACGGGCCAACCTGGCGTGAGTTCGACGCCGGCGCGGGCCGCCTGGCGCTGCACTTCGCCGAGCAGGGCGCGGCGGACGAGGGCGCCACCTCGTTCGGCGTCGAGGTCGGCGACCTGGCGGAATTTGCCCGCCGCACCAATGAAGCGGGCGCGCCGGACGGCACCACCGCCGAGCTCATCGAGGCGGACCACGGCCCATCCTGCCGGGTCACGGCCGCGGACCGCTTCAGTTTCCTGGCCGACCCGGCAACGCGCGCGTCCGACGGCAGCTGGGCGGGCTCCGCGGAGGCGCAACCGGGCCTCGCCGTCGTCGGCGTCTGGTTCGCAGCGGACCCGACGGCGGCAACCCGGACCCTCCGCGACATCGGCGCCCGCCCCCGGCCGGCGCCCGGCAGAGTGGCACCCGGTGAAACGGAGGCGTTCACGGCCAAAAACGGCGGGGTCCTCATGGTCGGTGTGGGCGCCGGAACCACTGCAGGAACCGGGCACGCCGGGCTCGGCTTCGAATACGACGGCGACCTCGACGCGCTGCGGAAACGGCTCCTCGGGGCAGGGCATGATGTGGCGGTGGTCGAGGGAGCCGCCGTGCCCCTCCTGCACGTGGGCAACCCGGACGCGGACGGCAGCGCGGCGCACCCGCACGCACTCTGGATCTCCGAGGCCCCGCCGGCGCACTGAGCCGGGCGCGTCGAGCGGCCGGACAGGCCGGGGGCGGGGTCGCCGGCCGGTTGACCACACCCGGCGAACGGGGATGGGGTAGAACTTAACCATGAACGTTCGCACTCCCGACCCCAATCCCGGCTGGCTCTCCGATGACGATCTGTTCGAGGCCCGCGGCCGGCTTCCCATGGTTTACGTCGAGGCCGTGCCGGTCCGGCTGGACCCGCTCGGGTTTGTGAACGAGGTCGGGACGCTGCTGCAGGCGGACGAGGACGGCACCATGGTCCGCTCCCTCGTGTCCGGCCGGGTACTCTACCGCGAGACCATCCGGGCCGCCCTGCTCCGCCACATGGAAAAGGACCTCGGCCCGCTCGCCTTCCCGCAGCTGCCGATCAGCCCGGTCCCGTTCACCGTGGCCGAATACTTCCCGTCCCCGTCGCACACCGGGTTCACCGACGACCGGCAGCACGCCGTAGCCCTGGCCTACATCATCCCCGTCACCGGCGAATGCTCGCCGCGGCAGGACGCACTGGAGCTGACCTGGATGACGCCCGACGAAGTGATGAGCCCCGACGTGCAGCTGGAGTTCAGCGGCGGCCGCGGCGGCCTGATCCGCCAGGCGCTGGCTTTCGCAGGCGTCGGCCAGTAGGACCCGAAGAGAATTTAAGGACTCAGATGACCCACCCCATAGCCTCCCTGAACTACAGCGAACGGCCGGCGGGATCTCTGCGGACCGGGGATCTGCTGCTCCTGCCCGACGCCACGCGCGCCGCGGAAATCCGTCACGTGGACGTCGACAACGACGATTTCGGCGCTCCCGCCATCATCCGGGCCACGCTGACCGGCGGCGGCGTGCTGCGGATCGCCGCCAGCTCCGTGGTCCTGGTCCGGGACACCGAGGCGGAACCGTCCACCGAGGCCTCGCCGGCTGATTTGCCCCCTGCTGATTTGTCCCCTGCGGGGGGTTCCCCCGCTGACGGCGGCCCGGACGACGACGGCCCCGAACTGCAGTTGATCCAGCACCTTCCCGGCGAGGACGGCAGCGCACCGGCGGCTCCCGCCGTCGTCGTTCCTCCCCTGCCGGTGGCCCCGCCGGTTGCCAGCGGCCCCAGCGAAGCGGACCTGGCCCTGATCCCGGTTCCGGCCGGAACCCCGGAGTCCGTCGTGGACGCCGCGGCCGAAGCCCACCCCGACGCGCTGGGCGTGCTGCTGCTCAGCGACCGGCTCACCAAGGGCATCAACACCAAATCCGGCAGCTGCCTCAAGGACCTCAGCGACCTGGCCCATGAGCTGTTCGTCGTGCTTAAGGACGCCGACAACGCCCTCGCGGTCGCGGACCTGCTCAACGTCCTCCCCTTCGACGGAAACCCCGGCCGGTGGTCCTCGGTGGAGGCCTCCCTCGCGCTGGCCAGCTACATTTGCCGGCAGCGCGGAGAGGAAGCCCGCGCCGCCGTCTACGAGAAGTTCCTGCGAGCGCCGGACGCGATGGAGTCGGATCCGTTCAAGGCCCGGATCAACGCCAAGGTACGCCAGCGTTCGCTGAACGAGCCCAACCTGTACGACAAGGAAATCTTCCGCGCCATCGACAATTCCAACCCGGATGCGGAGCGTGAATGGCGGCTGCTGCGGCTCGAGGCGCTCCTCTTCCTGCGCGCGCACGGCGGCTCCCAAACCCTGGGCGGCCCGGAGCTGGAGCGCCGGATCGGCAACGAACTCGAGTCCGTCCGCGCCTGAGCGGCCCTACCCCGCCGGGGCCGGGCGTTGTAGATTCACCCCATGACGAACAATCTCAGCGTCGTGATCAACTCCGACGCCCAGCAGGTCTGGACCATGCTGCGCGAACCCGCGAAGGTGGCTCAGTGGCACGGCTGGGAGG
>NZ_JBFRFD010000204.1:0-5998 GCF_052114645.1 Arthrobacter sp. 2YAF22_2 | reverse complement strand
CCCTAGGCCAGATCTTCGCCCTGCATCTGGACAAGGAAAACCGGCTGCTGATGCCGTTCATTGTCGAGTCGCCCGGCCTCAGCCTCGCGGCAGCCGTCGCGGGCCTGCAGGAACTGGTGGGGGAGGCTCACATCCAGGACGCCCATAGCACCGGGCCGGCCCCGACGCGGAGCAACGGCTGAGCCGCGGATGACGACCGACGCGGAGCACCCAAGCAACCACGTGGCGGAACCCGAAACAGCAGCTGTGGGCGCGGCAGCTCCAGAGGCGGCGACGGATGCCCTGTTGCGCGAACTGGCGGCAGCCCACAAAATCGGAACCTCCTATTGGGGCTGGGACGGGGTGGAACGGTCCGTGGCGGCCGGGACACTGCGCCAGGTCCTGACGGCGCTCGGCATCGGGGCCGACGGCCCAGAGCAGCTCCGGAGGTCCCTGGCCGAGGCACAGCTGGCACCGTGGCGCCGGTTCCTGCCGGCCATCGTGGTGGCGCGGGAAGGTTCGGCCGCCTCCTTCGACGTCCACGTGCCGCACGGAAGTCCCGTCAGTGTCTGGATCGTCACGGAGGACGGAGCCCGGCACGAGGCCCGCCAGCTGCAGAACTGGGAGACGCCCGTGGACGTCGACGGCGTCCTGACCGGCCGAGCGAGCTTCGCGACGCCGGAGGCACTAGCGCTCGGCTGGCACACCATCCTGGCGGACGGGGGCGGCGATCCGGCCGAATGCCCGCTGGTGGTCACCCCGCAGCGCCTCAACACCACCGCACCGCTGGCAGGGCGCCGCAGCTGGGGACTCACGGCGCAGCTCTACTCCGTGCGTTCCTCGCGTTCGTGGGGGATCGGCGACATCGCGGACCTGGCCGACCTCTCCGCGGTGGCCGCCGCGGAAGGCGCCGACTTTGTCCTGGTCAACCCCCTGCACGCCGCCGAGCCCGGGCCGCCGGTGGAAGACTCGCCGTACCTGCCCACCACCAGGCGATTCTTCAATCCGCTCTACATCCGGGTGGAGGACATCCCCGAGTACGCCTACCTCGGCCCCCGGGCCTTGGCCAACATTGCGAGCCTGGCGTCCCGCTTGCACGCCGCCAACCGCGACGCGGAGTTGCTGGACCGCAACTCCAGTTACGAGGCCAAGCTATCCGCCCTGGAGCAGGTGTTCCGCGTCCACCGGGGCCCGGCCCGCTCGCGCCAGTTCAGCGAATTCTGCCGGCAACACGGCCAGGGCCTCGACGACTTCGCGCTGTGGTGTGCGCTGCGCGAGAGCCTGGGCCCGTCGGCCCCGGAGTGGTCCGAGGAAGCCGTCTCGCCGTACACCCGGTACTGCGCCACAGAACGGGCAGCGCTCGCGGACCGGATCGAGTTTTACCGCTGGCTGCAGTGGATCTGCGACCAGCAGCTGGAGTCGGCGCAGGACGCGGCGCGGCGGGCCGGGATGCGGCTCGGCGTCGTGCACGACCTGGCGGTCGGGGTGAAGCTCGACGGCGCCGATGCCTGGACGCTGTCCGGCGTCCTCGCGCCGGGGGTGACAGTAGGCGCTCCGCCGGACATGTTCAACCAGCAGGGCCAGAACTGGACCCAGCCGCCATGGCACCCGGGAAGGCTGGCGGAGTCCGGGTACGCCGCGTATCGGGACATGCTGCGGACGGTGCTGCGCCATGCCGGCGGCATCCGCGTGGACCACGTTTTGGGCCTGTTCCGCCTCTGGTGGATTCCGGCGGGCGCCGGACCGGGCGAAGGCACCTACGTCTACTACGACCATGAGGCACTGATCGGGATCCTTGCCCTGGAGGCCCAGCGCGCGGGGGCAGTCGTCATCGGTGAKGACCTCGGTGTTTACGAGCCCTGGGTCCGGGATTACCTGGCCGAGCGAGGGATCTTCGGTACCTCGATCCTGTGGTTCGAGCACGACGACGACGGGCCGCTGGCACCGGAACGCTACCGGCAGCAGTGCCTCACGAGCGTCAACACGCACGACCTGCCGCCCACCGCCGGTTACCTGGCAGGCGAACACGTCACCCTCCGTGAGTCCTTGGGACTGCTGCGGCGCCCGGTCGCCGAAGAACGCGCCGCCGATGCTGCAGAGCAGGAAGCGGTGCTGGCGCTCGTCCGCGAGCGTGGCCTCCTGCCCGAGACGGAGCCGAAAACCGGCCGGGCCGGGGTGCAGGAAACTATTGAGGCGTTGTACGCATTCACGGCGCTCACGCCGTCGTCGTTGCTGGGGGTGGCGCTGGTCGATGCCGTGGGCGAGACCCGCACGCAGAACCAACCAGGCACCAGCACGGAGTACCCCAACTGGCGTATTCCACTGGCCGGACCGGACGGCGTCGTACTCCTCGAGGAACTGTCCGACGACGCCAGGTTCCGTTCCCTCCTGGGCACTGTCCAGCAGGACCTCCACCCCGATGGGCTGACCGACTGCCGGTAGGGACAGGTCCGGATCTATCGTTAGATCACCACCGGCCGATCGCCACCGGCCGAGAAAGGACTTCCGCCATGGACAGCCCGATTCCGCACTTTGATGGAGTGCATCACCTCAAGCTACCGGTACGGGATCTGGACGTCAGTAGCGAGTGGTTCCAGAGCCGGCTCGGATATTTCCTGGCAATGGAGTTCCGGGAAGACGGCAAGCTGATGGGTGTCGCACTGAATCACCCTCAGGGAGGACCGCGGCTGGCGTTGCGGTTGGATCCGGACAAAGCATCAGCCTCGGCGGGCTTCGACTACTTTTCGATAGGCGTTCCCACCAAGGCGGCGCTCGATGACCTCTCCAGCCGGCTGAGCGATCTGGGGGACCCTCACAACGGTGTCCAGGTGGCATCGGTCGGCTGGATCCTCGCCGGGCTGAGGGACCCGGACGGACACGAGATCCGTTTCTACACCACGGAATCTCACAAGGCCGCACCCGAAGGACAGGTGTACGTCGTGGACAACTCGGATGGGTTGCAACGCAGGGCGGGCGGGCAACGTCGGGACGATAGACCCGGCCAGCGTGGGTAAAGCTAGAGCCCGTTTGGGGAACAGAAAAAAGCCCCTGGAATCCGTGGATTCCAGGGGCTTTCCCTTGTGCGCGGAGGGGGACTTGAACCCCCACCCCCTTTCGAGGACTAGCACCTCAAGCTAGCGCGTCTGCCATTCCGCCACCCGCGCAGGTGGTAATTCCGGGAACAATTTCGCCTTTCAGCGTTTTGCTTTTCTCGGAAGCAGCGAGAAAGACTCTAGCACGAAGATTCGGCAAACAAATAATCGGGCCCGGTGGGTAGGCTGAAGCCAGCACTGACCCACCGCCACGAGGAGCGCAATGAGTGAAATTCGGCCCGAAGACGAGGTTGTCCGGATCTGCCAGGAACTGATCCGCATCGACACCTCCAACTACGGCGACGGATCCGGCCCGGGGGAGCGCGCAGCCGCGGAGTACACCGCCGGACTCATCACGGAGGTCGGGCTGGATGCCGAAATCTTCGAATCCGCGCCGGGCCGGGCCAGCGTGGTCACCCGGCTGGCGGGCGAGGATCCGTCCGCCAGCGCCCTGGTGGTCCACGGCCACCTCGATGTCGTCCCCGCGCTGCGCGATCAGTGGTCGGTGGACCCCTTCGGTGCCGAGCTCAAGGACGGCCTGATCTGGGGCCGCGGTGCCGTGGACATGAAGGACATGGACGCCATGATCCTCTCCGTCATGCGGAATTTCGCCCGCACGGGGCGTAAACCCAAGCGCGACCTGATCTTCGCGTTCTTCGCTGACGAGGAGGCGGGCGGCAAGTACGGCGCCAGCTACGCCGTCGACCACCGGCCGGAGCTGTTCGAGGGTGCGACCGAGGCGATCTCCGAAGTCGGCGGCTTCTCCGCCACCATCGGCGGCCAGCGGACATACCTGCTGCAGACAGCCGAGAAGGGCCTCTCCTGGCTGCGGCTCGTAGCCCACGGGCGCGCCGGCCACGGCTCGCAGATCAACACGGACAACGCCGTGACCCGCCTCGCCAGCGCCGTCTCGCGGATCGGCGAATATCGCTGGCCGGTGGAGCTGACGCCCACCACCCGGCAGTTCCTCGACGGCGTGACCGAGCTCACCGGCGTCGAATTCGATCCCGATGACCCGGACAAGATCCTCAAGGAACTCGGTACCGTGGCCCGCTTCGTCGGCGCCACGCTGCAGAACACCACCAACCCCACCCTGCTCAAGGGCGGTTACAAGCACAACGTGATCCCTGAGTCCGCCGAAGCCCTCGTGGATTGCCGCACGCTGCCCGGCCAGCAGGAACAGGTCCTCGAGATCGTCCGCGAGCTGGCGGGCACCGGCGTCGACGTCAGCTACGTCCACCAGGACGTGTCGCTTGAAGTACCGTTCGCCGGGAACCTCGTGGACTCCATGATCGACGCCCTGCATTCCGAAGATCCGGGCGCCAAGGTCCTCCCGTACACGCTCTCCGGCGGCACGGACAACAAATCGCTGAGCCGGCTCGGCATCACCGGCTACGGCTTCGCGCCGCTCATGCTGCCGGATGAACTGGACTTCACCGGCATGTTCCACGGCGTGGACGAACGGGTTCCGGCCGATTCGCTCAAGTTCGGCGCCCGCATGTTGAACACGCTGCTGACCAACTACTGAGCCGAACCCGAAGGAATGGTCACCAAGACATGACTCCCGAAGACATCCTGCCCGACACCCTGCTGGAACGGATCCGCGGCCGTGCCGCCGGCTACGACCGCGACAACGCCTTCTTCACCGAAGACCTCCACGAACTTTCCGCCGCTGGCTACCTGAAGATCTTTGTGTCGGAGGCCGACGGCGGGCTGGGCCTGAGGCTGGCCGGCGCGGCGCAGCTGCAGCGGCGGCTGGCCACGGCTGCGCCGGCGACCGCGCTGGCGATCAACATGCACCTGGTTTGGACCGGCGTCGCGCATGTCCTGGCCGCCCGGGGCGATGCCTCGCTGGACTTCGTCCTGACGGAGGCTGCTCAGGGCGAGATCTTCGCCTTCGGCAACTCCGAGGCTGGCAACGACTCCGTGCTGTTTGACTCCCGGACCGAGGCCACGCCGTTGCCGGACGGTAGCTATGGCTTCACCGGACGGAAGGTCTTCACCAGCCTCTCACCGGCCTGGACCCGGCTGGGGATCTTCGGCAAGGACGCTGCGGCGCGCGACGGCGAGGGCGAGCTGGTGCACGGCTTCATTGACCGTGAAACCCCCGGCTACGAGATCCTGCCCGACTGGGACACCTTGGGCATGCGGGCCAGCCAGTCCAACACCACGGTCCTGCAAGGTGCCGTGGTGCCGCCCGAGCGGATCTTCCGCAAACTTCCTGTCGGACCGAACGCGGATCCCCTGATCTTCGCAATCTTCGCCTGTTTCGAGACGCTGCTGGCGGCGGTCTACACCGGGATCGGGGAACGCGCCCTGCAGCTGGGCGTGGAAGCGGTCCAGCGGCGCACGTCGTTCAAGAACGGCGGCCGCAGCTACGCTCAGGACCCGGACATCCGCTGGAAGGTAGCGGAAGCGGCCATGGCCATGGATGCGCTCTACCCGCAGCTCGCTGCCGTGACGGCCGACGTCGACTCCCTCACCGACCACGGCGGGCAGTGGTTCCCCAAGCTCGTCGGGGTCAAGGTCCGCGCTACCGAAACCGCCCGCAACGTGGTGGATCTGGCGATCAGGGTCTCGGGCGGGTCCAGCTATTTTCGCGGCTCGGAACTCGAACGCCTCTACCGGGACGTTCTCGCGGGCATGTTCCATCCCTCGGACGATGAATCGGCGCACAATACCGTGGCCAATGCATGGCTGGGCCCGTTGGATTCCTAAACGGTGTGCTGAAGGCCTAGACGGTCCGCTGGACTTGGATGACCTTCCGGCGGAGCCAGAAGCGCCGTCCACCGCCGACATAAAGGACGCTGCGCTCGAGTTCCCACTTGCCGTACTCGGAGTGCGCGGCCAAGAGACGGCGGGCCTCGGGCAGGGAATCTTCAGGGCTCACCGTCAGCACGAGGTACTCGTACTGCCTCGCGTAGTCC
>NZ_JBFRFD010000203.1:0-6002 GCF_052114645.1 Arthrobacter sp. 2YAF22_2 | reverse complement strand
CCGCAAGGCCGTCCGTTACGTCACCCGTTCCACTGCAGCCGCCGCGACGTCGGTGGCGGCGGCTGCCTTGGCGGCCTCCATCATCCTGAGTCCTGCCGCCGAGGCCTCGATCCGGCTCGGCGGGGTGCAGGCGGACCTGGCCCGGGCGGTGCAACTGAATCAGGTCACGCCGGAGCAGGCGGCCAAGTTCGAGGCGAAACTGGCGGACCGGATCCGCGGAGAAGCCTGAGTTTCCGGGCCTCCCGGGGCCATCTGGCGCCGATTCGATTCTTCGGCGGAAGTTCTGTAAAGTTGTCTTGCCCGCGGTTGCTGGAAGCGGAACGGACTGGAAACAGCCGTTCCGAACATGGAAGCCGCGAGTGATCTTCTTTCGAAGTTCGGCAGATTACCCGAGCGGCCAAAGGGGGCTGACTGTAAATCAGCTGGCAACGCCTACGGGGGTTCGAATCCCTCATCTGCCACCCTTGAAAAGTCTCCGGAACCAATAGGTTCCGGAGACTTTTCTTTTTGTCCTATGACCCCGCCACTGCTCCGTAAGCGCCCTTTTGAGGCGTGAAAACGGCCGTTACGGAGCAATCGACGTTCGGTCCACGGCGGCCAGGATGGCCGCGCCGAGGTCGGCGGGCCTGGTGAACTGCGGCCAGTGGCCGGTGGGCAAGTCCACGTACTCGACGTCGCGGACCCGTGCCAATTCGGCCACGAACGGGTGACCCGCCGCAATCCATTCACGCAACAGCGACGTCGGAAATTCGCAGGCGATCACGGTGGCCGGGACGTCGTAGCGGCGTTCATCACCGAGCCGCTGCTGGTCATAGGCGACGCCTTTGGGTTCCGGAATGGCACGTGCCCTAAACGCGGCCCGCAGGTCCTCGTTCAGGCCAACCAGATCCTTGTCATCGAAAAATTCCCAGGGCGGCAACGCCAAATTGTCGCCGTCGGCCGGCAGTTCGTCATTGATGACCCCGCCTTCCCCCAAGGGGCCGCTGTCCACGTAGATGGCCCGGGCCACGCGGTCCGGGCGCGCATCGGCGGCGCCGTGGATGATGGCGCCGCCTCCGGAGTGGCCGACCAGAACCACTGGAGTGTCGAAGCTGTCCACGGCGGCCACGACGGCGTCGATGTGGGTCCGCAGACCGATGCCGGCGCGCGGAGCATCCGCCGATTCCAGCCCAGGCAGCGTCAGGGGGTGCACACGGTGCCCCGCGGCAACCAGCGGCGGCGTAACCTCCGACCATGAGGACGCGTCCAGCCAGAATCCGGGAACCAGAATAATGTCCATGCCGGCACCCTACGCCGTCCGGCCGCTTCCGGGATCCGCCACGCCCGGCTTGCCCTGCGACACCCGGGGCGCGGAATCGGCCGATACTGCGCTACTGGAGAGTAGGGTAAAGCGCGTCGATCGTTGAGCCTGAGGAGCTGTAATGAAGTCGTTTGCATGTGGTGACGTTGTTCCCGGTTGTGAAGCCCGCTGGGTCTGCAGCACCGAGGACGAAATTCTGGTCAAAGTCGGTGCCCACGCGGCGTCGGTGCACGGCCTGACCGAACTGCCCGCTGAACTCGTCGGGTCGGTCCGCAAAGCGATCCACGCGGCTAGTTGATTCCGGCGGCCGACATCCCAGGCGCCGGGGCCGGCGGGTCCGCGGCCCCGGACTGGGAGAGCCTGCTGGCTTCGGCCTGCCGCGGCGAGGGACTGGCGGCTGCCTATCAGCCCATCGTGGATACCTCTCGGGGCACGGTGGTGGGCTACGAGGCGCTGGCGCGGTTTCCCGGCTACGCCGAAAAGAACCCGGAGATCTGGTTCGCTGCTGCGCGCCAGCACGGAAAAGCCGCAGAGCTCGAGTCCGCGGCGCTGCGTCAGGCACTGACGGCACGGGATGCGCTGCCGGCCAACTGCTTCCTGACCCTTAATGTCTCCCCGGAATTGCTGACCTCGGAGAGCATCCGCGGCGTATGGCGCGACCAGGGCAAACTGGGCGGGCTCATTGTCGAGCTCACCGAGCAGACCCCCATTGAGTCGTATGTGGAGCTGGAGCCGGACCTCAACCAGCTGCGCGCCGCCGGCGCCCTGATCGCCGTCGACGACGCCGGCGCTGGTTACGCGGGGCTGCGGCACCTGCTGGCCCTGCGGCCTTCCCTGATCAAAATCGACCGCGCCCTGATCCAGGACGTCGACCGGGATGAGGCGAAGCGGGCCCTGATCGGGATGCTCGGTGCGTTCGCCAGCCAGGTCGATGCGTGGATCCTGGCGGAGGGCGTGGAACGGTCCGAGGAACTGGACGCACTGGTGTCACTGGGCGTCCCTCTCGTGCAGGGCTACTACCTGGCCCGGCCCGCTCCGCCATGGGCCGGCATCGACCTTGACCTGGCGCACCGACTGGCCAGCACCCGCCCGGCAGACCGCAAAACTGTCATCCGCGACGTCGTCGAACCGGCGACGACGGCGGCGAGTGTCACGCAGGCGGCCGAAGCCTTCGCCGCCAACCCCGCGCTGGAGGCCGTCGTCCTGATCGGCGAGCACCTCCGGCCGGTGGCAGTTCTGGACGCCGGGGCGTCCGCACTGGGCGTGGTCAGCCCGGGAATGCGCGTGAATCTCGATACGCCGTTGAGCCAGGCCCTGGCCCGTGCAATGACCAGGGCCCGGGGCCAACGGTTCGAGTCACTCCTGGTGACGGACAACGCCGGCCGCTTCGCCGGCGTCGCCCGGATGGAGCGGATGGTCATTGCCCTGGCCGGGGCCGGCGACTAAGCCGGGCGTTGGTCTCACTTCCGCGGGTCGCCGCGGGGTCAGCCGGCGGTGCTGAATGCCGCTTCGGATACTTCTTTGCCGGAGACGCGCTTGCCCAGGGCGATGAAAAGCAGGACCAGTCCGGCCGTGAGGCCGATGTGCCCGAGGCCGGCGATGCCTGCCATCGCCGCCGACTGCGCGATGCCCTGCACGGCAAAGACGCCGCTGAGGACCATCATCGCCGTCGTGACGACCAGTCCGGCGTTGTAGGTCCAGAAGAACGCGTTGAAGACGCGCGAGCCGGACAGGCGGAAGATATTGTCCAGTGCCAGGACGGCAAGGAAGAAGAGCATGCCCAGGGCCAGAAGGTGGGTGTGGACCACAGAAAGTTGGCTGGCCCCGGTGAAATCGTTGGCCCTGGTGTATTCGCGATAGAACAGGCCGGAGGCCAGCCCGGCGATCAGGTACGCAAGGCTGRCACAGTAGAGCTTCTTCATGGGGTGATCCTTTGCTGATGGTGTAGTGGCGTGATTCTTCGGGGAGCAGCGGCGGCCGTTAGGCCAGGGTGAGCACGGGGGTGGTGAGCCGGCCGTCGCGCATGGTGGCCACGGAGTCGGTCAGCGGGACGAATTCGGTGTCGTGGGTGACCATGACGGTGGCGACCATGAATTCGTCGGTGACGCGGCGCAGGAGCCGGACGATGGAGTCGCTGCGTTCGTGGTCCAGGGCCGCCGTGGGCTCGTCGACGAGCAGGACCTTGGGGTCGCCCATCAGCGCCCTGGCGATGTTGACGCGCTGGCGCTGCCCCCCGGAGAGCTGGTGCGGCCGCTTGTCCGCGCTGGAGGCGAGCCCGACGACGTCGAGCAGTTCCGCGGCTTTGGCGCGGGCTGCTTTGACTGACCTTCCGCGCAGATGGTCACCGATCACGAGTTGTTCCGCGGCGGTGAGGGACGCGAGGAGATTAGGCTGCTGGAAGATGATGCCGATCTTCTCCCGCCGCAGTGCGGTGAGGTCCTTGTCGCCGAGCCCGGTGGCGTCGGTGCCGTCGATGAGCACCAGGCCATGGGTAGGGCGGACCAAGGTGGCGGCGGCGGCCAGGAGGCTGGACTTGCCGGATCCGGACGGGCCCACGAGGGAGATCATCTGGCCTGCCTGGACCGTGAGGTTCACGGCATCCAAGGCCTTGATGGTCCCGTCGCCGTCCGGGTATTCGAGGGTGATGTTGACGAGGTTCAGGGGGCTGGGGCTGGTGCTGGCGTTGACGACGTTCAAGGGACGAGGGGCAGAGGACATGGTGGTACTTCCTTTTGTGGAGGTGTTCGGGCGGGGCGCTGCTGGCCGGAAGGGGTTTTAGTTGCCGCCGAGGGCGATGAGGGCGTCGACCTTGGTGACCCGGCGCACTGCCAGCGCCGCGCCGGCCAGGCCGAGGGCGATGATTCCGAAGATGGGCAGCAACGTCGTCGCGGGAGTGACCAGGAAGGGGGATGCCTTTGCCGCGAAGAATCCGCCGAGGATGCCGATCCCGCCGCCGAGTCCGGCGCCGGCGAGCAGGACGATGGCTGCCTGCGTGATGGCATCACGCAGGACGTACCCGCCGGACGCACCCATGGCTTTGAGAACCGCGATGTCGCGGGTCCGCTGCACGGTCCAGACCGTCAGGAAGGCCACGATGACAAGGGCGGAGATGCCGTAGAGGAAGGCCTGCATCAGGGTCAGGGAGCCGTTCTCACTCTTGTAGGATCCCAGGGCCTGGAAGGAACCCGTGCGGGATGCGCTGACGGTGTGGGCTGCGGTGTTGGCGGCCGTCTCGTCGACGGCGACGCCTGCCTTGTACGTGACGGCGGCGACGGTTCCGAGCTGTCCCGGGTCGCTCAGGTGCGCCAGCTTGGACCAAGTCGGAAGCGCTGTCCAGACCACGCTGGTGTGGGAGTACCACTGGTCCTCGACCACGGCGCTGACAGTTAGCTCGGCGCCCCCGACGTTGGCTTTGTCACCGGCGGCCAGGGAAAGGGCTTTGGCCACCGTCTTGCCTATCACGACAGTGTCGGCGCTGACGCGGGAAGGGGCCAGATGGCCTTCGGGTGCGACGCCGAAGACGGCGACGTTGGTGGTGCCGGTACCGGCTCCGCTGTCTTCGGCCACGGCCTGGAAGCGGGTCTGGCTGATGCCGACGGCTTCTGCATCTTGCACCCCGGCCCGGTTCTTCCAGCTATCGACCTGCGCGGCGGTGACTTCGCTTTCGGTGTAGGAAGCCTTGGGCTCGTTCAGCCCGGGCGCGCCGAAGACGACGCTGTCCACGGCCTTCGACGGGACTCCACTGCTGTTGACGGTGCCGAGTTTGCCGATGGCGGAGGTTGATTGATCACCCAGGCCCGCCGTCAGCCCCGAGAGCAAGACCAGCAGCAGGGTGATCAGGGCAACGACGCCGCCCATCAGGGCGAACCTGCCCTTGGCAAAGCGGATATCGCGGATAGCAAGAAACACGGTCGTTCTTCTTTCAGTGGGTTGTGCGGGGGCCGAAAAGCTCCTCCATCAACTCTCCCGCCGGCCGGCTCCGGCGCCATGGTGCAGGCGGTTGATACCGGCTGGACGAATGGTTGGTCCGCCGGTCAACCATTCGGTTGATCCTTCCCGGGCGGGACGCGCACACGGACTGGCCTTCGGACACAGGGGGCCCGGACCCGGCCGGCGTCCTTGACCGCAGTGCGAGGATGAGGGCATGAACTTCTTCGACGGGGTGCCGACCCCACCGCAGCGGCCGCGGATGCCCAGACACGTTCCTCCTGTCTGGGCTGCGCCGCCGTCGGATGAGCTGCCCGCCGTCGTCTCCGTGGGCCGGTTCCTCCAGCGCACCCCGCGGCTGGTGATGGCTGTGAAGAGTGCTGAGGTGTTCACCACCGGGTGCGTGATCGAGCTGGTCTGGACGGTCCGACGCGGGGGCGAGACCGACGCGGAATGGGCCGCGGTGACCGAGCAGTGCTTCAACCGGCCCGGTTTCCGCCGCGGTGCCGCGGGCGACGGCGGCGGGCTCCGCTTCGGCGTCGGCTATCCGGACGGCCAGAAGGCCACGGTGGACGGCATGCGCCCCTGGGGTCCCGAGGAGACCGCGCCCGACGGGCCGGTCCTCATGCCGGCCGGGGGTGGAGGCGGCGCGGGCAGCGACGAGGAGGCGAGCTGCTCCGCCAAATTCTGGGTGTGGCCGCTGCCTTCGGACGGTGACCTCCGGGTCGTGGCGCAGTGGCCGGACCGCGGCATGGGCGAATGCTCGGTGCCGATC
>NZ_JBFRFD010000202.1:0-6020 GCF_052114645.1 Arthrobacter sp. 2YAF22_2 | reverse complement strand
CCGCTCGTCGGCCCCGACCCCATATCGATCGCAACAACTGAGAGCAGAACAAAACCGTGGAAACGCAAACTCCAACCCTGAGCAGCGTGGCTGTGAGCACCGTGCCTACGCGGGAGCACAGAGTGCGTCGTGCTGCCCGGTGGACTGCTGTCGGGCCCTACGTCCTGGGTGTCGCCGGCATCCTCGCCGCACTCATCGTCTGGGAACTCTACTCAGTCTTTGGCCCGATCAGTCAGCACCACCTGCCACCGCCGTCGGTGGTGCTTCCAACATTCTTTACCAACCTGACCTTCACCCAATTTTGGATGACCATGGGGCAGACGATGTGGGCCTGGTTCCTTGGGCTCGGCATCGCCACACTCGGTGGTGTCGCAGTTGGCCTGCTCATCGGATCCAGCGAGTTCCTGCGGTCTGCGACGCACACTTCTATCGAGTTCCTCCGCCCCATCCCGGCCGTGGGAATGATCCCATTGGCTGCACTGCTGTTCGGACCGAGGATCGGCGCCGAGCTCATGATCGTCGTTTACGGTTGCTTCTGGATCATCATGATCCAGGTCCTGTACGGCATTACCGATATCGACAAGGTGGCAAATGACACAGTTCACACCATGCGGATGACGTGGCTGCAGCGGGTCCGCCACCTCGTATTACCCACGCTTTTGCCGTATCTGATGACCGGTATTCGGATCGCGGCCACAGTCGCCCTTATCCTCGCGATCAGTTCCGAGCTCATCGTCGGCACCCCGGGTATCGGCCGGGCAGTCGCGCAGGCCCAACTCAACGACAACCCGCCAGCCATGATTGCCCTTATCCTTACATCCGGCGTGCTCGGCATACTGGTCAACCTGATATTCCGCTTCATTGAGCGCAAAGTGCTTTTCTGGCACACCTCAGTCCGTTCGGAGGTGGCGGCATGATCGTCCTCAAACGCATAGGTATGTGGTTCGGCCTGCCGGCAATCCTCATCGCCATCTGGTGGGCGACCACAGCCCAGGGAGTGAACTTCTTCGTCCCCAAACCGGACAAGATGGCCAGCACTTTTGCCAAAGTGTGGTTCAGCGAAAAGTTCTTCACGGACGTTCTCCCCAGTATTGGGCGACTGTCCATCAGCCTCCTGATCTCACTGGTGCTCGGGGTGGTCCTCGGAATTGCGATTGGGCTGTCACGCAATTTGCGCTGGCTTCTCGAGCCACTGCTCGAATTCGTCAGGGCGGTACCCTCAACGATCCTCATTCCGGTTCTGCTGCTGCTGATCGGTATCAATGACACGATGAAGGTCGCCGTCATCGTCCTCGGCTGCCTCTGGCCCATCCTGTTGAATACTGTGGAAGGTGTGCGGTCCCTTGATGAAGTCCTGAAGAATACCGCCCGCGTCTACGGCCTTCGTGGGTTCGACCGCATCCGCTACCTCGTTCTGCCAGGCGCCTCACCGCTCATCATGGCCGGCATCCGGCACAGCCTCGCGGTCGGCCTCATCCTCTTGGTTGTCTCGGAGATGTTCGCGTCGACCGACGGCATTGGCTATTCGATTATTAACTTTCAAAACCGCGTCGCGATCCCGGAAATGTGGAGCGGTATCGTTCTCCTGGGAATCATCGGAGTGCTGCTGTCGGTAGCTTTCCAAGCGATCCAGAAGCGCGTTTTGGGATGGTACTACGGTCTAAAGGAGGCCTCGAATGACGGCTAACAAGTCGGAAGTCCGACTCAGTGTCCAGCAGTTGCGCAAGGTCTATGGTGTAGGCAGCCGCAACGAAGTGGAGGCCGTGCGGTCCCTCACCTTCGATCTGCATGCTGGCGAGTTCGCCTGCTTGGTGGGGCCGTCCGGTTCGGGGAAAACGACGCTGCTGAAATGCATCGCCGGACTCCTGGAGCCCACATCCGGCGAGGTGGAGCTCGACGGCCGGCGGGTTGCCGGCCCTGCCGAGGGCATGGCGGTGGTCTTTCAGGAGTACAGCCGCAGCCTGTTTCCTTGGCTGAGCGTTGAAGACAACGTCGAGCTGCCGCTGAAGACCTCCGGCGTGCCCAAGGCTGAACGCAAGGAGCGCGTCAGTGAGGCGCTCGAGGCCGTCAGTCTCTCCCACGCAACCAAGAGCTACCCGTGGCAGCTCTCCGGTGGCATGCAGCAGCGCGTGGCAATTGCCCGTGCTGTCGCCTCCAACCCCAGCGTGCTTCTCATGGATGAGCCCTTCGCAGCAGTCGACGCGCAAACCCGCGGAGAGCTCGAAGACCTCGTCCGCGACGTCTGGAAGCGCCTCAATATGACAATTCTCTTTGTGACCCACGATATCGACGAGTCCGTCTACCTGGCGGAGCGAGTGCTGGTGCTCTCGAGTTCGCCGACCATCATCCAGGCCGACCTGCACATCGATCTACCGGACGTACGCAGCCAAGCTGACACCAGATCGCTGCACCGCTTCGGCGAACTGCGCCATCAGGTCTACGAGGAAGTTCAGTTCGCCAAGATCAACCCGGGTGGCGAGCGGGCGGCAGCCCGCGAGGAGCTGCGCTCATGAGTCCCCGGGCAGGCGCTGACGCCAGCACTAATGGAGCAGTCAAGCCGGAAACGGGCAAACGTCGCCGCGTCCACCATTCCACCCCGGAAAATGAACGCGCCATCCTTGAGGCGGTGCTGCAGCTCGCTGTCACCGAGGGCTATGAGGGTACAACGATGGCTGAGGTCGCCCGGGTAGCCCATCTGCCGATCGGATCCGTCTACTGGCACTTTGAAAACAAAGAAGGCTTGTTCGCCGCGCTGATCGACTACTGCTTCGAAAACTGGAAGACGCGTCACCGGGGACCGGAAAACAGGGTCATTCTCCGCACGAGCATCGCCGGATCCGCGGCTAATTCCGCCGACCCGGCGAACGCGCAGGAAGCATTCTGGATCATTGGACTGCTCTTTGCGCTGGAGAAGCGACTGGCGGGGAACGCTGCACGCCAAAAATACCTGGAAGTGCGCGAGGAGATGTACGAACTCATGGTCGAGGCTGTCACCCCGGGTATCCCCGCCGCAGCCTTACGCGTGAAACCAGACCTCGCCCGAAAAGTCGTCATGCTTGGCCGCGCCCTGACGGACGGTTTTTACATTTCGGCATCCGCGGGGGACAAGATCGACTTTGCCGAGGCGGCGGAGCTGTCTGCGCTGGCCATGGATAAGCTCGTCCAGCACTACGCCAGCCTTGGGGCCGCGGAGGATCAACCATGAGCGGTTCGGACCGGGTAGCCCTGGTGGTTGGCGGCGGCCGCGGCATTGCCGCCGCCGCTGTCCGCGCACTGGCCGGCGATGGGTACCGTATTGCCGCGCTTTCGCCTTCCGGGAGCGCAATGGACCTTGCCCGCAGCCTGGGCGGGGTTGGAACCAAGGGTTCCAACCGGTCCGTGGCGGACCTGGAAGCAGTCACGGACTTGGCGCTGACCACATACGGACGCATCGACGTCGTGGTTAACAGTTCCGGACATGCTGCCAGAAAGCCTGTGCTGGAGATCAGCGACGACGAGTGGGCAGAGGGCTACGAGATGTACCTTCTCAACGTCATCCGAATGAGCCGGATCGTGACCCCTCACATGGTTGCCGCAGGAGGTGGGGCGATCGTCAACGTCTCCACGAGTTCCCCCTTCGAGCCCAACCCGAACTACCCGGTCTCAGGCACGTTCCGTGCGGCGCTGGGTACTTTCACCAAGTTGTACTCCGACGAGTACGGGCCCTCCGGGATCCGGATGAACAACGTTCTTCCGGGCTTCACCAAAGAGGATCCGGGCACTGTACCGGCGGAATGGACCACCCGAATACCTTTGCGCAGGGCTGCCAGCACGAAAGAAGTGGCCCGCGTCATTCGGTTTCTCGCCAGCGAAGAAGCCAGCTACATCACAGGCCAGAACATCCGAGTGGATGGCGGCGCGTCCCGCTCCGTTTAGGGGCCGACGCTGAAAGAAAGGTTTTAGCTATGTCACTTGGTGTGATTACCGAAATGGGTTATCTCGCAATGCGGACCCGTGACTACGATGAGTCGCTCGAGTTGGCGACTGACGTCCTCGGTCTGCGCATGACACACAACGACGACGACAGGGCCTATTTGTCCGCTGCGGACCGTCACCACGAGCTCGTCTACGTGAAGAGCGAGGAGGACGGCATTGACCATATTGGYCTTGTCGCCGACAGCCCCGAGGGTTTGGAGATCATCCGGAAGCGCCTCGAGGCCAGAGGGTTTCCGATCCTCACGCGCAGTCCCCTCGAACGGGAGATCGGTGAGGGCTTCGCCGTCCTGGGCCCCGAGGGATACGTCTACCACGTCTATGTCGGCATGAAGACGTTCCGGCACGGCCCGGCAGCCTTTGGCCCGGACCGCTACGGCCACATCAACATCCACCCCCAGAATCCCACAGCCATGAGGGACTTTCTGGTGCAGTTCTTCGGCTTCAAGGTCWCCGACGTCATCGGCAAGGACTTCGCCTACTTCCTGCGCTGCAACCCCGACCACCATGGAATCGCGCTCATCAAAGGACGCGGCACACTGCATCACCACGCGTGGCAGACGCAGTCCGTGGCCGACCTTGGACGACTCGCCGACCGCTTGTTTGCCCGGGGCCGTCGTCTGATCTGGGGACCTGTACGTCACGGCGCAGGCCACAACATCGCCGCATACTACGTCGAGCCCAACGGCACTGTAGTAGAGCTATACACAGACCTTGAGCAGATCCACGAGATTGATCGTCCTCCAATTGAGTGGAGCCAGGACGACCGGACGTGGTTCAACCGGTGGGGCGTCTACAACGGCGAAGATTTCCGCTCACATGGGGTCTTCCCGGTCTCCGTGGGCTAGCTGCCGCCGTGCCGTTCCTACCCCTGGGACGGCGCGGCTTCTGCGGCGGCACGGAATTCAGCGTCTTCAATGATGTCGATGGTCCGCATGTAGTGCTCACGCAGTAGTTTGGTGGCCGTCGGCGCATCCCGCACCATGGTCGCCTCGAGGATCGCGCGGTGCTCGGCCTCGATGTCCCGTGATTGCGCGCGCTGATCCGGGGCGGTCCACAGCCGGTATAGGGCGGTGGCTTCACCCAAAGTTGCAGCGAAGTCCTGCAACAGTGGGACAGAGCAGGGCTCAAGCAATTTTGCATGGAACGCCTGGTGGGCGAGGAACCATTCGGACGTGATGTGGTTAGGATCTTCAGTCCCTCGGCGTGGGGTCCGTTCCAGCCGATGATGGACAGCGAGGAGGTCGGACTCCCACGTGACGTCGCCTCGCTCGATGGCCAGTGTCAGACCGTATTCTTCCACCCGACAGCGGAGCTCGCCCAGACCACGCAACTCTTCCAGGGTGTATTCCGCGATGAAAAAGCCCCGGTTGGGGCGGAACTGAAGGAGTTTTTCGCCGGCCAATCGCACCATGGCCTCGCGGACCACTGTGGAGCTGGCGTTGTATCGCTTGGTCAGTTCGCCAATCTGCAAGTTGGTACCGGGGGCCCATTGTGCAGCGAAGATATCGGCCCGCAGCATGTCGCGGACCCCCACGCTAATCGTCTCTGCATTCGCTTGTCGTGCCATGGATTAAGACTACACATACGCACTGACCATTCGAAAGTGCGTTATTGACTGCGGAATGCATTCTGCATACAGTTCAAGCAACACCAAGATTCCCCGACGGCGGATGTCGTCGGCCCCAGAAAGGATTTACATGCGCTACGCGAGTTACCTCACCCCGGCAGGACAGCCCACCTGGGGGCTGGAGATCGACGGCCAGCTGTTCGATCTGGGTCCCAGCGGCGTCAATGTTTCTCCTTCGCTTCAGTCGGCGATTGTGGACGACCTGCTTGCCACGGCACCGGAATCCGACGGTGCGCCGGTTCAGCCTGTGGAAAGAACCCAGTTCCTCCCTCTCCTGGCTGCGCCCGGCAAGGTGATCTGCATCGGTGTCAACTACCGCAGCCACCGTGAAGAGACGGGGCGGGCAGATGTTGGAAAGCCGACGGTGTTCGCACGACGGATACAACGACAGTCGCCAGTAAAACCGTCAACACGGTCC
>NZ_JBFRFD010000201.1:0-6022 GCF_052114645.1 Arthrobacter sp. 2YAF22_2 | reverse complement strand
AGGTACGCTTCCGTGCGGGGTTCTTGGGGGCGGCCGTTCTGGTGCCGGGCTTCCGCACGGCGGTGCTTCCGGTGGTGCTTCCGGTGGCCGGTGTCTTGGGAGCCGAAGCCTTGGGGGCCGTGGCTTTGGCGGCCGGCGCTTTGGCTGCCGGCGCCTTGGCCCGGGCGGGAGGTTTGGCGGGCGCAGCTGCGGTCTTCCGTGCCGCCACCCGCTTGCGGAGGACGGTGGCGAACCCGGCGGGACCGAACTTGAGCAGTCCCTTCGGCTGCATGCCCGGTTCCATCTGCGCCCGCGCCAAGGACAACACTACGCCGACGGCGCACAGCGACATGAGCAGGGCCGAGCCGCCATACGAAATGAACGGCAGCGGAACACCCACCACGGGGAGCAGCCCGGTGACCACGGCCATGTTGACGGTGGCCTGGCCGAGCAGCCACACCATGATCGCGCCGGCAAGGACGCGGTGGAAGAGGTCCTGCTGGGCCACCACCACGCGGTAGATGGCTGTGCCCAGGATGGCGAACAGGACCAGGACAACGATGGTGCCGATCAGGCCGAGTTCCTCACCGATGATGGCGAAGATGAAGTCGTTGTGGGCTTCCGGAATCCAGCTGTACTTCTGCCGGCTCTGGCCCAGGCCGACGCCGAACCACCCCCCGGACGCCAGCCCGTAGAGGCCGTTGGTGGACTGGTAGTTCAGGTCGGATCCATCGGCGCAGGTCTGGCCGGTCCAGGACAGGATGCGGCACATCCGGTTGGGGCTCGTGATCGCCAGGAATGCGGTTCCAGCAGCGAGCACCGCACCGGCGATGCCAAACAAGTAGAGCCTCACGCCGGCAAAGAACAACCCGGCGGACAGGATCATCATGACGATCATGGCCGTACCGAGGTCGTTTCCGGCCAAGATGAGTACCAGCACCGCGGCGGCTCCGGGCACGACGACCGGAACCATGACGTGACGCCAATTGTCCAGGAGCTTGGCCTTGCGGTTGAGCACCGTCGCCATCCACAGGGCCAGCGCGAGCTTCGCCGCTTCCGACGGCTGGAAAGTAAACGGTCCGACGTCGATCCAGTTCTGGTTTCCCAGGGTGCTGCGTCCAACGAGGAGTACCAGCGCCAAGAGAACGATCGCCAGCATGATGGCCGGCCACGCGAAGCGTTTCAGCCACACCACGTTGACCCGGGACAGCACGAACATCACGAACACTCCGATGCCCGCGAAGAGCCCTTGCTTCAGGGCGGCGGAGTAGGGCGACTCCCCCGCAGCGATCGCTTCCACGCTTGAGGCGGACAGCACCATCATGATGCCGATCGCGGTCAGCGCGAGGGTCGACCCGAGAATGAGGTAGTAGGTGGAGCCGTTGCGGGACTTTCCGTTGCCTTCGAGGGCAGACCAAAAATGCCGGAACCAGCCGCGGACCCGGACCGCGGGGGTGGGCCGTGCCCCGAAGGTCGGAACGGCCGAATCGGCGGCCCCGGCGGCGGTACTGCCTTTTTTGCTGCCTGGGGCAACCGTCCGTTCCGCTGCGGAACGGGTGGGCGTGCTGACCATTGCTACTCCTCGGTGGTCTGAGCCTGCCCTTCCACGAGCTCGCGGACAGCTTCGATAAAGGCGTCGCCACGGTGAGCATAGGAAGAGAACTGATCCATGGATGCAGCTGCCGGGGCCAGGAGCACAGTGTCCCCGGAGGTGGCCAGCTGCGCCGCCGACGCAACCGCCCGTGCCATCACAGTCTCGCCGTAAATCGGCGGAGGGCCTGCGTCGGCGTGGGCCGGTCCGGCAGTCTGCACCGTCTCAGTGTCGCCCTTGGGCTGGCCGATCACGGGGACATCCGGCGCGTGTCGCTGGAGCGAGGCCAGCAGGTCCGAAGAGTCGGTCCCGATCAGCACCACGGCTTTGAGGCGGCGGGCGTTGTCACGGACCAGTGAGTCGTAATTCACACCCTTGGACAGGCCGCCGGCGATCCACACCACCTGCTGGAAAGCGGACAGGGAGGCTGCCGCCGCGTGC
This sequence comes from Arthrobacter sp. 2YAF22_2, assembly GCF_052114645.1. Lineage (NCBI taxonomy): Bacteria > Bacillati > Actinomycetota > Actinomycetes > Micrococcales > Micrococcaceae > Arthrobacter > Arthrobacter sp. 2YAF22_2. The sequence goes on along the minus strand of NZ_JBFRFD010000201.1, from coordinate 4,011 downwards.
GGGTTGGTGGCCTTGGAGTCGTTGACCCAGAGCACGCCGTCGTAGCGGGCGACCGGCTGGATGCGGTGGTCTCCGGGCAGGTAGTTCTGCAGCCCCTGCCGGACGGCGGCGGGCTCCACTCCGTAGGCCCGCACGAGGGCGGCTGCGGCGAGGGCGTTGGCCACCATGTGCCGCGGCGCGACCGGTCCGAGGTCGGTCATCGCGGCCAGTTCGGCGGCGCTGTCCTTGCGCTCGGGGATGAAGGCCCGGTCCACGAGCAGGCCTTCGACCACGCCGAGCATGCTGACGGCGGGGGTGAGCGTGGTGAAGCCGACCGCACGGCAGCCCTCCACCACGTCGGCGTCTTCGACCATGCGTTCGGTTTCGATCTGCTCGGCGTTGTAGATGCACGCCTTCTGCGTCCGCTCGTAGACCTTAGCCTTGTCCGCCAGGTAGGAGGCATAGGAGCCGTGCCAGTCGACGTGGTCTTCGGCGACGTTGAGGCAGACGCTGGCAACCGGCGACAGGGAGTGGCTCCAGTGCAGCTGGAAGCTGGAGAGCTCGACGGCGAAGACGTCATAGTCAACCGGGTCGCGGAGCGCATCCAGGATCGGCGTGCCGACGTTGCCGACCGCGATGGCCTTGAGCCCGGCGGCCTGCAGCATGGATTCGGTCAGGCCTACGGTCGTTGTCTTGCCGTTGGTGCCGGTGATTGCGATCCAGTCCGCCGTCTTGCGCCCCTCGCGTTCGCGGACGCGCCAAGCGAGTTCGACGTCGCCCCAGACCGGAATGTGAGCCCGGGCGGCGGCGGCGAGCAGGGCCTGGTCGGGCCGCCAGCCGGGTGAGGTGACGATCAGGTCGGGCTTCCCGCCGTCGATCTTGGGAACCGAATTTACGGCGTCCTCGCCGAGCAGCACGTCAACGGCGCCGACGATCCGGAGCGTGTCCGCCTGGGCGCGGGCCTTCGCGCTGTCCGCGGCGTCCACGACCACAACCCGGGCGCCGAGCTCGATCAGGGTGTCCGCGGCAGCGAAACCGGAGACGCCGATGCCGGTGACCACGACGCGGAGCCCCGACCAGTCGGCGTCCCAGCTGGTGAGGTGCTCCAGCCGCGGCGAGCTGGCCAGTGGTTCGGGAATGGTCCCGCTCACAGCAGCACCACCCATTCGGCGTAGAAGACGCCCAGACCGGCGGCGACGAAGAGTCCGCAGAGGATCCAGAAGCGGACCACGACCGTGACTTCCGCCCAGCCCTTGAGTTCGAAGTGGTGTTGCAGCGGGGCCATTTTAAACACGCGCTTGCCCTTGGTGAGCTTGAAGTAGCCCACCTGGATGATGACCGAGAGGGTGATCAGGACAAAGAGACCGCCGATGAACGCCAGCAGCAGTTCGGTCCGCGACAGGATCGCGAAGCCGGCCACGGCGCCGCCAATGGCGAGCGAGCCGGTGTCGCCCATAAAGATCTTCGCCGGCGAGGTGTTCCACCACAAGAAGCCGACCAGCGCGGCGCTGAGGATGGCCGCGAGCAGCGCGAGATCCAGCGGGTCGCGGACGGTGTAGCAGCCGGCGCCGGCCTGCCGGGGCGAGCCGCAGGACTGGTTGCTCTGCCAGATCCCGATCAGCGTGTACGCCCCGAAGACCATCACGGACGCGCCGGCGGCCAGCCCGTCCAGACCGTCAGTGAGGTTCACGCCGTTGGTAGCGGCGGTGACGATCAGGTTCGACCAGAGGACGAACAAGATGGCGCCCAGCACGGTGCCGCCGAACGCGAGGTTCAGCCACGGGATGTCGCGGACCAGGGAGATCTGGAAGGACGCCGGCGTGACCTTGTTCTCGTTCGGGAAGTTGAGCGCGAGCACGGCGAAGATGATCCCGACGGTGGCCTGGAGGACCAGTTTGGCCTTGGCGTTAAGTCCGAGGCTGCGTTGCGCGGAGATCTTGATGAAGTCGTCCAGGAAACCGACCAGCCCCATGCCGACCATCAGGAAGAGCAGCAGCAGGGCCGAGGCGGACGGCCCGGCCGAGAGGGGGTTCATCAGCCACATCAGGAGGTGCGTGATGCCGTAGCTGGCCAGCACCGCGAGGATGACGACCATGCCGCCCATGGTGGGGGTCCCGCGCTTGGTGTGGTGCGAGGTGGGCCCGTCATCGCGGATGAACTGTCCGTAACCCTTGCGGACCAGGAATCGGATGAACAGCGGGGTGCCCAGGAAGGAGAACAACAGGGCCAGTCCGGCGCCCATCAGCAGTGCGATCACGGCAGCTTGCTCCCTTCAGTGGCGGCTCCGGCTGTGGCGGTTCCGGCTTCGGCGGTTCCGGCGGCGGCCGGGGCCGCCGCTTCGGGGGCCAATGGAGGCAATGCTATCCGATCCCCCAGATGGCGCAGGCCGATGCTGTTGGAGGACTTGAAAAGGACCAGGTCGCCGGGCTCCAGCTCGGAGCTCAGGATCTCGTAGGCTTCGTCGGCCGTCTCGGCGAAGATGCACTCGTCACCCCAGGACCCCTCGTTGACTGCCGAAACGTACAGGGCGCGGGCTTCGCGCCCGATCACCAGCAGCCGGGAGATGTTGAGCCGGACCACCTGGGTGCCGACGGCGGTGTGCTCACGGATGGAGTCCTCGCCGAGTTCCAGCATGGCGCCGAGCACTGCCCAGGTACGGCGGCCGCGGCCCAGGTCTGCCAGGGTCCGCAGGGCTGCGCGCATGGACTCCGGGTTGGCGTTGTAGGCATCGTTGATGATGGTGACGCCGTCGGGCCGCTCGGTCCGTTCCATCCGCCAGCGGCTGGCAGCGCCCTGCGCGCTTAGCGAGGCGGCAATCCGGGCGCCGGGGATTCCGGCGGCGTGGGCGGCGCCGGCCGCTGCGAGCAGGTTCGCCACGTGGTGGGCGCCGATCAGCCTGGCAGCGACGTGGTGCCGGCCCCCGTCCGGAAGCACAAGCTCGAATTCAGGGCTGCCGCCGGCGTTCAACTCGACGTCCTCGGCCCGAACCGCGGCCGGCTGGCCGTTCCTGGCGGGCTGGGAGGAGAAACCGAGGACGGACGCCGCAGTCCGGTCGGCCATGGCCGACACCCGGGCGTCGTCCAGGTTCAGCACTGCGGTGCCGTCGGCGGGAAGGGCCTCGACGAGTTCGCCCTTGGCCAGGGCAATGTTCTCGACGCCCCCGAACTCGCCGGCGTGGGCAGTACCCACGCAAAGCACCACGCCGATTTCGGGGCGGACCATGTCCGCCAGGTAACTGATGTGGCCGATTCCCGTAGCACCCATCTCGATGACGAGGTACCGGGTCTCGAAGTCTGCCTTGAAGACGGTCAGCGGCACGCCAACTTCGCCGTTGTAGGAGCCCTGTGGCGCCACCATCCCACCGTGTTCGGCGAGCATGCCGGCCAGCAGGTCCTTGGTGGTGGTCTTGCCGGCGGACCCGGTAATGCCGATGACGGTGAATGCGTCCCCCGCCGCGGCCCGGTGGTCCCGGATCCGGCGGACGGCTTCGGCGGCCAGGGCGCCCATCGCCAGGACGGAGTCCTCGACGACGACTGCCGGGTAGTTCTGCCCGGCGGCGTCGGTGACGTCGTGTTGCACGAGGGCCAGCACGGCACCGCGTTCGAAGGCGGCGGCGACGAAATCGTGCCCGTCGGCGGCCTCCCCCGGTTTGGCCACATAGAGGGAACCCGCCGTGGCTTCGCGGGAGTCGGTCACCACCGAATCGGGTGTCAGGCCCGGTGTGGCGGCCAGCCGGCCGTGGGTTATTTCGGCGATTTCCGCCGCAGTAAATGCAATCATCTCGGTTTAGGACTCTATCCGCTGGTCGTCGAGAACGGTGAATCCTCGTGCTGTCAAGGAGGACCGCAGTTCCACCCGGTCATCGAGGGCAAGGTTCACGCCCTTGACCTCCTGCCAGACCTCGTGGCCCCGGCCGGCCACCAGGATGGTGTCCTCCGGGCCGGCCAGCTCCACCGCTTTGCGGATGGCGGCGTCGCGGGGGAAAACCTCCAGGATGGTGCAGCGGAGGTCCCCGCTGTCCTTGGCCGCCAG
>NZ_JBFRFD010000200.1:0-6042 GCF_052114645.1 Arthrobacter sp. 2YAF22_2 | reverse complement strand
GCAGTGCGCCATGACACTGACCGCGCCGGCTGCCGTTCCCCCGGCCGCTGCATTTCCGGCAGCGACTGMAATTCCGGCAGCGCTGGCTGCCCCCCTGGAGGTGGCCGGTCGGGACTTCCCCACCAACGGCGGCGGACTGTGCCGCAAGGGCTGGACCTCGGCGGCGCTGCTGCACCACCCGGAGCGCGTTACCGAGCCCCTGCTTAGGGGTGCCGACGGCGTCCACCGCCCGGTCAGCTGGGAGACAGCGCTGGAACTCACCGCAACGGCGGTAAGGAAGGCCCGTTCCGAGCACGGGCCCGACGCCGTCGGCGTCTTCGGCGGGGGCGGACTCACCAACGAAAAGGCCTACCAGCTGGGCAAATTCGCCCGGCTCGCCCTGGGCACCTCGCGGATCGACTACAACGGCCGGTTCTGCATGTCCTCGGCCGCCGCGGCCGGGATGCGCGCCTTCGGCCTGGACCGCGGGCTGCCGTTCCCGCTGGCGGACCTCGATGCCGCCAGCACCATCCTGCTGCTCGGCTCCAACGTCGCCGAGACCATGCCGCCGTTCATCCAGCACCTGCGGGGGGCGCGCGACGCCGGCGGTCTGATCGTCGTCGACCCCCGCCGCTCCGCCACCGCGGCTTTCACCGCCGACGGCGGGGGCCTGCACCTTCAGCCGCTGCCGGGCACGGACCTGGCCCTGCTGCTGGGCCTCGCGCACGTGGTGGTCCACGAGGGCCTGGCGGACAGCGGCTACATCGCGGCGCGGACCACGAACTACCCGGCCCTGGCCCGGAGCGTCGCCCCCTGCTGGCCCGAGCGGGTGCAATCCCTCACCGGGGTTCCCGCCGGGCTGATCCGTGACACCGCACGGCGGCTGGCCGCCGGCGCCCTGCAGGGTGGCAGCTACATCCTCACCGGCCGCGGCATCGAACAGCATGTCGACGGCACCGACACCGCCACCGCGGCGATCAATCTCGCCCTGCTGCTTGGGCTGCCGGGCTCGGCGCGCAGCGGCTACGGCACCCTTACCGGTCAGGGCAACGGCCAGGGCGGCCGCGAACACGGCCAGAAGGCCGACCAGCTCCCCGGCTATCGCAAGATTGCCGACCCCGTCGCCCGCGCCCACATCGCGGCGGTCTGGGGCGTCCCCGAGTCCGCCATCCCCGGGCCGGGCGTCCCCGCCGTCGAACTGCTCAGGTCGCTGGGACAGCCCGACGGCGTCAGCTGCCTGTTCGTGCACGGCGCCAACGTGGCAGTCTCCGCGCCGGACGCGAACGCCGTGGTGGCGGGCCTGCGCAGCCTCGACTTCCTGGTGGTCTGCGACTTCTTCATTTCCGAGACCGCCGTCGAAGCGGACCTGATCCTGCCGGTGACGCAGTGGGCGGAGGAGGAAGGCACCCTGACCAATCTCGAGGGCCGGGTCCTCCGCCGCCGGCGCGCGATCGCTCCCCCGCCCGGCGTGCGCAGTGAACTATGGATCATCACCCGGCTGGCCGAATTGCTGCAGGCACCCTCGACGTTTAGCGAGGATCCGGAAACCGTGTTCGAGGAACTCCGCCTCGCGTCCGCCGGCGGCTTGGCCGACTACTCCGGGATCGACTACGCCATGCTGGACCGCGGCGAGGAAGCCTATTGGCCGTACCCGGCCGGGAGCACCGGGACCCCGCGGCTGTTCCTCGACTCCTTCGCCCACGCCGATGGCCGGGCGGTGTTCACCCCCGTCTCGCCCCGGCGTCGGGCTGCGGCGGAGGGCGCCGGCGCTGAGCAGTCCGGACGGCCGATGACCCTCATCACCGGCCGGCTCATGGAGCACTACCAGTCCGGGGCGCAGACCCGCCGGGTGGCCGCGCTCGACGAAGCCCGGCCGGAGGCGCGGCTGGAACTGCACCCCGCCGCGGCAGCCGCCCAGGGCATCGCCGACGGCGACTTCGTTTCGATTTCCAATGAGCGCGGCGTGGTCAGGTGCCGCGCCGAACTGAGCCCGGACATCCGCCCGGAGACGGTGTTCCTGCCGTTCCATTTCCCGGAGCTCCAGAGCGCCAACCGGCTCACCGAGGCGGCCACGGACCCCATTTCCGGGATGCCCGAGTTCAAGAGCAGCAGGGTCTGGATTCGGCCGGTGGTTCCCGGCGAGGTCGTGCTCGAGCGCGAGCCCGGCGATCGCAGCGGTGTCCCAGGCCTCGTACTTCAAGCGGAGGAGGCCTCATGACGGAGCGAATTGTGGTGGTGGGCTTCGGACCCGTCGCAGCGAGGCTGATCGACGAGCTGCTGCCGGCCGTGCGCAGCGGCATCGTACATCTGACGGTGATCGGTGAAGAGTCCGAGGCAGCCTACAACCGCGTCCTGGTGGCCGACCTCGGCGTCGGGCGCACCACGGCGGCCGCCCTGGCGCTGGCCGACGCGGCGGCGCTGGTTGCCGACGGCGTGGACGTCCGCCTCGGCATCCGGGTCCGCCGGGTGGACCGCGCCCGCCAACAGGTCGTACTCACCGACGGCAGCTCCCCGGGGTACGAGCGGCTGGTCTTCGCCACCGGCTCCCGGCCGGTGATCCCCAACCTGACCGGGCTAAACCCGGCCCCCGCCGCCCCGGTGCTGCCCGCGCGGGTGACCGCGCTGCGCGATCTCCGCGACGCGTCAAAGCTCCGGGCCGCGGTGGCCGGCGGCAAGCGCCTGGTGGTCCTCGGCGGCGGCGTGCTTGGCCTCGAGACGGCGCTGGCCGCGGCCGAGGAGGGCGCCACCGTGACCGTGGTGCACAACGGCCCGCATCCGCTGGGGCGGAATATCGACCGCGGCGGCGGCGCCGTGCTCGCGGCCTCGCTGCGGAACTGCGGGGTACGGGTAGCCGGCAACGCACGCTCGGTCTCCGTGGAGACGGCGGCCGACGGCGGTTTCTCGGCGCTGCTGCTGGACGACGGTTCCGCGATCGACGGCGAGCTGCTGGTGCTTTCCTGCGGCGTGCGGCCGCGGACGGAACTGGCGGAGGGCTGCGGGCTCTCGATCGGCGCCGGGATCTGGGTGGACCACAAGCTCCGCGCCCACCACGAGCCCCACATTTTTGCGATCGGCGACTGCGCCGAGGTCCGCTGCCCGGACCCGGAGTGCATGGAGTGCCGGACCGCGAGCGGGCCGTCCGGGCTGGTCGGACCGGGCTGGCGGCAGGCCGAATGGCTCGCCGACTACCTGACCTTGTTGGGGTCCGGCGCCGGGGCGGAGGCCGAGGCTTTGCCGGCGCTGCCAGCGGAACAACCTGGGGTGATCGTGCTCAAGGCCCGCGGTATGAACGTGGCCGTGGCTGGCGCTGTTTCCGCCGATCCGTGGGACGAGGAAGCCCTGACCGCAGGGGCGGTGAACGGCCGGGCGCCGCTGCAGGTTGCCCAGTGGGCCGATCCCGGACACGGCCGCTACGTCAAGATGACCACCCGGGCCGGAGTGCTGGAAGGCCTCGTAGCCGTGGGGATGCCGCGCGCCGCGGCCGAGCTGGTGCAGCTCTTTGAGCGAGGTGACGAGCTCCCGGCCGACCGGTCGCTGCTGCTCCGCCTGGACGGACCGGACCAGGCGGTGGTGGCTGCGGCCGATCCGGAACGCACAGTGTGCCGCTGCGCCGGGGTGAGCGGGACGGCAATTGCCGCGGCGGCATCCGACGGGTGCGGGACGGTGGCCGAGGTCTCGTCCGCCACCCGCGCCGGGACCGGCTGCGGCGGCTGCCACGACGACATCAAGGCAATCATCGAGAAGCACTACCGGGTGGCGGTGGCGTAGCGGGCAGCCTCTAAGCCCGGGGCCGGCCTAGAAAGGATTCAGCAGCCGGTCCACGAACTGTCGGGTGCGTTCCTCGCGCGGGTCGCGGAGCACGGTGTCCGGGTGGCCACGTTCCACGACGACCCCGCCGTCCATAAAGATGACTTCGTTGGCGACCTCGCGGGCAAACGCCAGTTCATGGGTGACCACCACCATGGTCCAGCCTTCGTCCGCCAGCTCCTTGATTACCGTCAGGACCTCGCCAACCAGTTCCGGGTCCAACGCCGACGTCGGCTCGTCAAAAAGCAGCAGCTGCGGACGCAGGGCCAGCGCGCGGACAATCCCGACGCGCTGCTGCTGCCCGCCGGAGAGCTCGAACGGATAGCTGTACTCCTTGTCCGCGAGTCCAACGCGGGCCAGCAGCTCCCTGGCTTCCTGGACGGCCTCTGCCTTGGGCCGCTTCTGCACCTGGACCGGTCCCTCGATGATGTTTTCCAGGGCGGTCTTGTGCGGGAAGAGRTTGTAGTGCTGGAACACCATGGCGCTGCGGTCCCGCAAGGCGGACAGCTGTTTCTTCGACGCCTGGGCGGAAAAGTCGACCGTAAGCTCGCTGCCGAACTCGACGATGCCGGCGTCGGGAACTTCGAGTCCGTTGAGGCACCGCAGGACCGTCGTTTTGCCTGAGCCCGAGGGCCCGATCAAGGTGACCACTTCGCCGCGGCGGACGTCGATGTCAATGGATTTCAAAACTTCGTGCTGGCCGAAGGCCTTGCTCAGTCCGCGGACGGTCAGCAGCCGGGCGGTGCCCGGGAGATCGGATTCAGTGGGCGACATAGCGGTCCAATCTCTTCTCGAGGACGGACTGTCCGCCGGCGAGGGCCAGGCAGATGATCCAGTAGATGACGGCCGCTTCCAGATACAGCAGCATGAACTCCTGGCTGAAGGCCGCCACCTGCTGTGCCTGGCGGAACAGCTCGGTCACGAGGATCAGCGAGGCCAGGGACGTGTCCTTGACCAGGCTGATGAAGGTGTTGGACAGCGGCGGGACCGAGACTCGGGCGGCCTGCGGCAGGATGATCCGCACCAGGGACTGGCGGCGGGACATGCCGATGGTGTGTCCGGCCTCCCATTGACCCTTCGGAACCGACAGGATGGCCGCCCGGATGACCTCGGCGGCGTAGCCGCCCACGTTCAGCGAGAAGGCGATGATTGCACTCGGCCAGGGACTGATGGTGATGCCGATGGAGGGCAGCCCGTAAAAGATGACAAACAACTGAACCAGCAGGGGCGTACCGCGGATCACCGAAATGTAGATCCGCGCGATTCCGGAGAGGACCGGATTCCGGCTGAGCCGCATCAGGGCGACCACCAGGGCCAGGAGCAGCCCGAGGCCGAACGAGGCCAGCGCCACTGGAATGGTGCCGGTGACGGCGCCCATCAGGATCGGTCCGAGCGAGCTCCAGACAAGCTCCCAGTTGATCGTCATGATCGGGCGCGGCGTTCGTCGACGGTAACCATCCCGCTACTTGGTGACGTCGGCGTCAAAGTATTTCTGCGAAATTTTCGTCAGGGTTCCGTCGGCCTGCAGTTCGGTCAAGGCCTTGTTGACGGCGTCGGTGAGTGTGGTGGAGCCCTTGCGGAACGCGAAGGCGCTCAGCGACTTGTCGGTGGTCTCCGCGGCGATCTTGATGCTGTCGTCCTTCGCCGTCTTCTGCTGGTCCAGGTAGGTCAGTTTGTCGTTGATGGTGGCGTCGACGCGGCCCTGCTTGAGCAGCGTGATCGCCTGCGCCCAGCCCTCGACCGCCTGCACGTTGGCCCCGCTCTGCTGGGCCAGCTTGTACCAGTTGCTCGTCAGCGATTGCGCCGTGGTCTTGCCCTTGAGTCCGTCAAAGGAGGTGATGCTGGAGTTGTCCGACTTGGTGACGATGACGCCCGTGCTCACCGTGTACGGGGTGGAGAAATCGTACTTCGCCTTGCGCTCGTCGGTGATCGAAACCTGGTTGGCGACGACGTCGAACCGTTTGGCTTCGAGGCCGGCGAAGATGGCGTCGAACTGTGTCTCCTGGAAGTTCGGCTTGACGCCAAGCTTGCCGGCGACGGCGGTGATGATTTCCACGTCGTAGCCCGTCAGTTCCCCGCTGCCGTTGGCGTGGAACGAGAAGGGTTTGTAGGTGCCCTCCGTGCCGATCTTGAGCACGCCGGCGCTCTTGACGTCGCTCAACGAGGTGTCGGGGCCGCCGGCCGGTGCGGAGCTGGACGGGCTCGTGGACGCCGACCCACACCCGGTCAGGGCCAGTCCTGCCGCTGCGATAAGGC
>NZ_JBFRFD010000199.1:0-6061 GCF_052114645.1 Arthrobacter sp. 2YAF22_2 | reverse complement strand
CTCCACCGTTGGAGTCCGGGCGCACACGCCTTTTAATATGGGGCTTCTTAGAAACTCACTCCACCGGCCGAAGGGCGCGTCCTGTTCCGCGGTAAATGGCCACTGTCCGTTCCCCCGCGCGTACCATGACGTCCACAATCATCCGGCGGCCCTCGTGGAAGCTCACTTCCGCGGAGGCAACCAGTTCGTCGGCGATGTGAGCCGGAGAAATGTAGGAGATGGAAGCCTCGGCGGTCGCTATTCCGGCGCCGAAAGTGTTGGCGGCCATCGCGAAAGCGGTGTCGGCCAGGGCGAACACCAGACCGCCGTGGGCAATGCCGTGCCCGTTGGCCATGTCAGGCATGACGGTCAGGACTGCAGTGGCTCGCCCCTCACTGGCACGCAGCACCGTGATGCCCATGCCTTCCAGGGCACGGTCGGCGGCCAGCATCGAGCGGGCTGGCTCAGCAATCAGCGTTGCGGGGTTCACGCGAGCCGCTCCACTACCATCGCCATGCCCTGGCCACCGCCGACGCAGAGCGTGGCCAGGCCGAGCGCACCGTCGGTGGTCTGTAATCCATTGATAAGCGTCCCGACCAGCCGGGCGCCGGTCGCGCCGAAGGGGTGCCCCAGTGCGATTGCCCCGCCGAACGGGTTGACCCGCTCCGGATCGGCGCCAAGCTTCCGCACCGCGGGAACCACCTGCGCGGCGAAAGCCTCATTCAGTTCAATAATGTCAATGTCCCCGATCGTCAGTCCGAGGCGCTCAAGCAGGCGGCGGGACGAGTCCACCGGACCAAGACCCATGATTTCCGGCGACAGGGCGCTTGCGGCACTGCCCAGGATGCGGGCCAGCGGCTTGAGCCCCAGTTCGCCCGCGCGCTGTGCACTCATGACCACCAAGGCAGAAGCACCGTCATTGAGCGGACTGGCGTTTCCTGCCGTGACTGTTCCGGATTCGTGGAACACGGGCTTCAGGCCGGAGAGGGCCTCCAGGGTGGTGCCAGGGCGCGGGCCGTCGTCCGTCCTTACCACGGCGCCTGTGGTCGTGGTCACCGGGACGATCTCGCGGGCGAAGTATCCGGACTTGATGGCCCGCTCTGCCCTGAGCTGGGATTCCAAGGCCCACTCGTCCTGGTCGCGGCGGGTGGTCCCGGTTTGGCGTGCCACGAACTCGGCGGTTTTGCCCATGGACACGTAGACGTCGGGCAGCTGCCCATAATTCCGCGGATCCTCCCAGCGCTGATCCGATTCGAAGAGCTCGTCGGCACGCCGTGCCGCGTCCGCGAAAGCGGGGTGCGGGGACTCCACTACTGGCGGCGTCGAACTCGTCGATTCGACGCCCGCGACCAAAAACGCTTCCCCGTCGCCGGCCTTCACTGCCTGGGCCGCCATCGCGGTGGCCTGCAGCGAGGAGGCGCAAAACCGGTTGACGGTCACCGCCGGTACGTTGTCCATTCCGGCCAGCACCATGGCGCGGCGCCCGATGTTGTCGCCCTGGGCACCCTGCGGCACCGCGCACCCAACGTAGGCGTCGGACAACCCGATAGAGTCAATGTGCCCGAGGTCTGAGAGCGCTCCGCGGATTGCGGCTACGGCAAGATCTTCGGGACGCACTCCGGCCAGCGAGCCCTTGCGGGCGCGTCCGATCGGGGTCCGGCGGTACGAGACAATGACCGCGTCATTGGACGCGATGGCGGTACTCACGATGATGTGTCCTTTCATTGTGGATCGCCCGTCGGCAGACTTAATCCACGGGCCGGGAATGGAATTCGCCGGATCGGGATCGCCAAAGTGCCGTAGGCACATTAAGTACCGAGACAGACGTACAATCGAGTATATACGGACCGTATCGTATTGCACAAGGTTTCGGCCTTCTTACCGGGCGTCCTCGCTCATTGCGCGGGAGGAGCGGGTACTCTCCCTGCCACTACTTTGCAGCAAGCCCCTCAAGCGCCGTCTGCATGACGGCATCGGTGGCCTTGGCGGCGAGGGGGCCGGATTGGAACAACAGACGAAAGTAGATCGGGGCGTAGAGCATCTCCGTCACGACTTGAGCATCGAGATCCTTGCGCATTGACCCCTCGCTGATGGCCCGCTCAACCAGGGACTCAACAACCAGCGCACGCGGGGACCAGAAATGCTTCTTGAACTCAGACATCGCTGCCTCATCCTGCTGGCACTCTCCAATGAGTTGCGCCACGAGCCGGCCCTCACTACTGGCGTAGACGTCCGCAAGCGAGGCCATGTGCTCACGGAGCGCGTCGATCGCGGACAAGTCCTCCCGCACTGGGGTCCGTGCCACATGGTTGTCCAGGAATGTATCGATTACCACAGCAACCTTGCTCGACCACCACCTGTAGATGGTGGTCTTGCTGACCCCCGCTTCGCGGGCAATGCGCTCAATGGAGAGTTTTTGAACCGTAAGCCCTTCTGACCCCGAGTCTTCGAGCAACTTCATGGTTGCTTCCAAAACGGCCCGACGACTCTCTTCGCTTCTGATTGCCATGCGCCAACAATACGTGCCAGATCATCCAATACGAAACGTACTCAATCACTTGCGGGCGATTTCTTCGCTCCGGGCGTTACGGGACCCCAGATCCAGCCGTTGGTTGGCAGCCAGCCGCCGTGATGCCGCGCCATCTTTGAATACTGATGTGACGCACGTTACAATCGGTACGGAACGGATCGAATATTTGGAAGGTGGCCATGATGTCAGTACTGGACACCCGTTCGGTGCCACCAGCTGAGCGCCGGGACTACTGGTCGGCGGGGATCGCCGAACGCTTCTTCCCCATGCAGGTCGAATCGGTCGGGGCGTCGTCCTTTGAGGCCCGCCTGGCAGGTGGGCAGATGGGACCGGTCCGGGTCCAGTCCATCCAAGGGCTTGCCCACCGCGTGGCCCGGACGCCACAGATGATCGCGACTGCAGACCCCGAATGCATCTTGCTGTATCTGCTGACCCAGGGCTCCAYCCATATCGAGCAGGACGAGCGCAGTTGCGTCCTCCGCCCCGGCGACGTTGCGTGCCAGGATACGTCGCGGCCCTCCACCTTTGAGAGCCGAGAAGGTTTCGAGGTAGTCGTCTTCAGCATTCCCAGATGGTTCATCGGGGCGCAGTCCGAGGGCATCACCCGGCAATCTGCTACGAGGGTGGATTCGGGCCAAGGACGACTCACCGGGCCGGCAACGCCGTTCCTCGCACAGCTCGCCCGAACCATCACGAGCGGCGGCGGGCTCTTAGGCTCCGACGGGGAATCCGCGGCAGAAATGCTTCTGCCGCTACTCCGGGGCATGTACGGTGCCCAGGAGATTTCCAATCCGCAGATTACCGATCCGCGCTCCCGCTCCGAGGCCTTCCTCGCACGGATGCAGCGCTACGTGATGGAGCACCTGCACGATCCGGAACTCGGACCCGAGCTGATCGCACAGGCCCATTACGTGTCCACCCGCTACGTGCACAAGATCTTCGCATCCTCCGGCAGCGGGGTGTCGTCCTGGATCCGCGAGCGGCGGCTTGAAGGTGCTGTGTTGGATTTGCGCCGGTCTCCGGAAACGACGATCGCGACTGTTGCCGCGAGGTGGGGATACCGCCATCCGGCCAGCTTCAGCAGGGCTTTTCGCGAGGTGCACGGTTTCGCGCCGCGGGATGCCAGGCAGTTGCCGGAAGGACCTGGGAACCCCCCGCCCTTTTAGTAAGGCGGGGGGTCCTAAGGATGCGCGGTCAGATTTGCGGGAAACCGGCCTTCCTCAAGCGGGTGCCCCAGATCCCCGACTTGCCCGGGGCGATGATCCCGTTCGGGTCGAGGGTGTCCTTGATCGTCTCGTTGAAGCGCCGCAACGCGTGATCATTGAAGCCGAATTGGTCAGCCGCCAGGTCCATAAAGGACAGGTGCGCCCGGTATTCACCGTAGCCTCGCTTCCCCGCCTCCGCGACCATGCGCTTGGCAAGGGCATACGCCTTGGCGACCTGCTCCGGATTTTTAGTGTCAAAGGGGATCACGTTGATGAACGTGGTCGACCTGGCGTTGATCGGGAGCATGCCACCGAGGAAATCAAGGCCCACCTCCGCGCACATTTCGGCCATAAGCTTCTGCGCGGCGATCGCGTGCTGCGCCGTGAGCGGGATGACCGGCGAGAAGTCTACGTGGCCGCCCTCCTCGCCGCCTGACCATCCAGCCATCTTGTACAGGTCCTGGCTCGGCACCCCGATCTGCACCCGCTCATGCGGGTTAGGCAGCGTCTCCCAGGCGTCCGCCCCGTGCTTCTGGCCCATAAGGTCCACGCTCGGGATCTGAAGGAAACGGGCCTCGAGCCTCGCGAAGTTGTGGTCGACCACCGCCTCGTCGCCATAAAGGGCAAAGCGCATCATCCAACGGCCAAGTCCCATGTCCTTGGCGATCTTGTCGATGATCTCCTCGGGCATCGGGCCCTCACCGGTGTACCACTCAGCACGGGTGGTGAGCATCGAGGCCATGCATAGCGTGTTCGACAGCTGCGGGCGCATGTCGATCGTGCCGGCCAGCATGAGCTCGCGCAGCGCATCGACTACGGCGGGCATCTGCGCCTCGTCCCAGACGCGCAGCCACAGCGGCATGTACACCTCGGGTTTGGGCATCAGCCAGTAGCCCATCTTTGTGACGATGCCGTAGTTGGACTGCATGAACATCTCAGTCGAGGTCGGCCCAAGGCCACGCTTGTAGAGCGGCCACGTCGGGTTGTTGTCCATGGCGCCCGAGCCGGTGCGCATGAGGTCGCCGTTTGGGAGCACCACCTCGAAGCCGCAGTGCGAGGCCTGGTCGATCGAGTACGGCATGTAGGTGAGCCCGTGCTCGAGCGTGTTCGAGACGACGCCTCCCCAGCCGATGTCCACGATGGAGGCGACGAGGTTGTGGCCGCCAGCCTTGATTGCGTCGTGCAGGTCGTACCAGCTCACACCGGGCTCCACGATGGCGTACCCGAGCTCCTCATTGATCTCCAAGACGCGGTTCATGTTCCGGAAGGACAGCATGACGGAGCCGCGCACCTGCGGGGCGGCTCCCCCGTAGCCGTTGTTCTTGCCTCGGCTTATGGGCCACAACGGGATTCGATACTGGTTTGCGATCCGAACGACTGCCTGGACGTCCTCGGTACTCGTGGGGCTGACGACGGCGGACGGGAGATTCGTCGCGGAGCTGGGAACCTGGAAGGGATCCTGGAAGTCCTCCAGGGACGCGGCATCGCTAGCAACCTTCTCTTCGCCGATCGCAGCGGCGAACGCCGCCAGTGCCTCTTCAAGGTCGGACTCGGTGACGCCGGGTGGGAGCGGGCGAACGGACGTCTCAGGGGTAATACTCATCTTAAACATCTCCTTTGATGCAGTGTGGCGTGCGTAACACGTGCTGCTTATCCTGAGCCATCTGGGCCGGGGCTGGGAGACCGCCCGACCCGTAGTGCAGTTCGTGCACAGAAGTGTGCACGAACTGCACCATCACACCGCTCCGTTGCCCCGTCCCCTCCGCGCCGTGGTTGCATGGGCCCAATACATAAAACGAGGTAGACGGAGAAGAAACCATGACTAGTGGTCGTCTTGAAGGAAAAGTGGTTCTGCTGACAGGCATCGGCGGCGGGATGGGCCGGGTGACCGCCCGACTGTTCGCACGTGAGGGCGCTACAGTCGTCGGTTGTGATCTCGATGCAGTAGGAGCCGCGGAGACGGTACGCCTGGTGAAGGCGGAGGGCGGCACGATCGAATCTAGCGCTCCTTTGGACCTGGGAACCCGGGAGGACATAGATCGCTGGGTGGGCGATGCGCTCGAACGTCACGGACGCATCGACGTGCTTTACAACAACGCCAGCAAACCGAAATTCGCGCCCTTCGCACAGATGAGCGCCGAAGATTACCGTTTCACCCTCCAGAACGAGCTGGACCTGGTGTGGCACGCCTGCCAAAGCGCATGGCCGCACCTTGCCGCCGTCGGCGGTGCGATTGTGAACATCGGCTCGGGCGCCGGGATCCAGGGCGCACGAGCCCTGCCGCAGGCCGCCCACGCTGCCGCGAAAGGGGCCGTCATCGCTCTCACCCGGCAACTCGCGGCCGAGG
>NZ_JBFRFD010000198.1:0-6077 GCF_052114645.1 Arthrobacter sp. 2YAF22_2 | reverse complement strand
GGTTCTATCCTGACTGGGAGCTTTTCGCTGAGATGTGCGTGGCGATCATGCGGACCGAAGCCGGCCGAGATCCCCACGACAAAGGCCTCCAGGACCTCGTCGGTGAGCTGTCCACGCGCAGCGATGTGTTCCGGCACCTCTGGGGCGCCCATGACGTCCGGACCCACGGGTCCGGCACAAAACGATTCAACCACCCGGTGGTTGGCGAACTCACTCTTGCCTATGAAGAACTCATCATCACCGCCGACCCAGGCTGCGTCCTCATGATCTACACTGCCGAACCCGGCTCGCCCAGCGCCGAGCGACTCAAGCTACTGGCCAGCTGGGCGGCTACAGGATCCATCGGTCACAACGACAGAGCGGGCAGCAGCTATCGTCCTTGATAGCCGTGAGGTGTCGGCCCCGAGCCCGGCAATGCGGGCTAGGCCCTAAGCCCATGGCCCGTCTCTAGCGTGCGCGGGTGTTTGAGCTGCGTGCCGCTTTAACGGGTAGGCCGAATCCCGCTGAGTGAGCGTCGTTACGAGGTGCGTCCCAGGTGCTCGACTCCGGCCGGGGCCCAGCCCAGGGCCGGACCCAGGTTCGTGGCGATGTCGGTGAGGATTTGGACGTAGTCCTCATGGTCGAAGCTGAACGGCAACGCGAAGGCGACCTCGTCGACTTCCTGGAACCCTGCGTGCGCGTGCAGCTGCGCGGCAATCTGATCGCTGGTGCCGATCAGGTCGGCGGCGAAGAGCATCCCTTTTGGCCCCTGCGGCGACAGCGTACGGGGAGTGCGTTCGTCAACGTAGCGTTGGTACTTTTCGCGCTGTTTCGGTGACGCCGAATCGGTCGGGATCACCACCAGGCCCTGCGAGACCCGGGCTGCTCCGTGTGCTTGAGCTGACTTTGCTGCGGCTTCCCGATAGGCGCGGATTTGTGATTGCTGGATTTGGGCAAAAGCCGGTTCCTGGCCGGCTTCGGCGAAGACCACACTGCTGGAGAGCAGATTGAATCCGTTTTCCCCGGCCCAGATGGCCGACTTCTTGCTGGCCGCCCCATACCAAAGACGTCCTCGCAGCCCCGAAGAGTGCGGTTCGACGCGGTTGGAGAATTCCTCCACGACGCCCTGCTTGCCGGAGAATTGCCGGACCGGTTCCCCGGCAATGAAGCGCGCGAGCCGCTCCACTCGGGCGTAGCTGAAATCCTCCAGCTCGGCGGAGTCCGGGTACAGCTCGTGCTTCACCGTGTCGTAGTGCATCGGTTCACCTACGCTCAGGCCCGGATTGATTCGTCCGCCTGCCAGCAGATCCACGGTGGCCAGGTCCTCGGCCAGGCGCAGCGGGTTTTCCCAGCCCATCGGCGTCACGGCGGTTCCTAGCTCGATCCGGGAGGTGCGCTGGCTGGCCGCAGCCATGACCGCGATGGGGGAGGAGATCCCGAACTGCAAATGGCGGTGGCGCAGCCATGCGCTGTCGAATCCGAGCCGCTCGCCCAGTTCGATTACCTGCAATGTCGATTCGTGCCCCGCAGCTGGGTCCGCCGGATCGAACAAACCGATAGCGAGGAATCCAAGCTTGCGTAGCGGGCGGGAGGAATCGGGCATGGGCTTCCTTCAGGGATCGGGCACGGTTGATTCCCATGGTAGGCGCGGGATCAATGGTTTCCACCGGCCATGGCGGGAAGTTACCCGGCAAGACGGTTCCCCGGGAAAGCGGCCGTTCGTGCGCTGGCAGCCGGGAGCGGTAATGGCCGATTAACTCGAAAAGCGCCGATTCATATGAATCGTGGGTTTTTCCGTTTTCGTCCCTATCCCGTAGTTCCGTATCCGTCAACGAATTTCGACAAGATTTTACATACGGGGCCGTCAATTGTTGCAGCTCGATAACGAACGTTATCTGCGGTCAACTTTCATGCTGTTCCGCGTCGCTCTGGGTTTACGCTTCATGCCATGTGAGACGGACCACACTGCCGCTGGGGGAGTGTGGACGTCTGCCTGGCGCCAACGGTGCCGGTCTCATCCACACCACAGAAACAAGGAGGCGGAATGCGCTTCGGTCGTATTTCCAAAGCAGTGGGGGTCGCGGCGGCAGCTGCACTCGCACTGAGTGCCTGCGCGGGCGGCGGCGGCGGGACAACCCCGTCGACTGCTGCGGCAGCCAAGACAGGCGGATCGGCAACGGTCGTCGAGGTGAACGCATTCAACACGTTCAACCCGAACACCGCAGACGGCAACACTGACATCAACTCGAAGATCAGCTACGCCACCCACTCCGGGTTCTACTACATCGATAACAAGCTGAACGTTGTACGCAACGAGAAGTTTGGCAAGATGGAAAAGACCTCTGACAACCCGCTGACGGTCAAGTACACCATCAACGACGGCGTCAAGTGGTCCGACGGGACCCCCGTCACCGCCGCCGACCTCCTCCTGCAGTGGGCCGCCTTCTCCGGCTACTACAACGACGCCGACGCAGACGCCAAGACCGGAACGTCCTACTTCTCCTATGCCGGCGACCCGACCGGCATCGCGCTTACCGACTTCCCGGAAATGGGCGCGGACGGCCGTTCCATGACCATCAAGTACTCCAAGCCCTTCGCCGACTGGGAAATCGCCCTCGGCGGTCCCGGCGTCGACATCCCGGCCCACGTGCTCGCCAAGAAAGCCGGACTGGCTGATACCAAGGCCTTCGTGGACCTGCTCAAGGGCACGCCTCGCGGCGACTCGAAGGCCCCGAAGCCGGCAAATGCCCAGCTGAAGATCATGTCCGACATGTGGAACACCGGTTTTGACACCAAGACCCTGCCGGCAGACCCGAGTCTCTACCTGTCCAACGGTCCCTTCATCGTCAAGAGCGTCAACCAGGACCAGTCCCTGACCATGGTCAAGAACAAGGACTACAACTGGGGCCCGGCAGCAAACCTGGATGAGATCACCGTCCGCTACATCGGTGAGGCTCCCGCTCAGGTCCAGGCGTTGAAGAACGGCGAAGCAGACATCATCGCACCGCAGGCTTCCGCCGACACGGTGGACCAGCTGAAGGCGCTCCAGAGCCAGGGTGTCACTGTCGACGTGGGCAACCAGCTCGCCTATGACCACCTCGACCTGAACTACAGCGGACCGTTCGCCGACAAGAACGTGCGCGATGCGTTCATGAAGGTTGTTCCGCGCCAGGATATCGTCGACAAGATCGTCAAGAAGCTTGACCCGAAGGCGGCCCCGCTGGATTCCCAGCTGTTCGTCCCGGACCAGGCTTCGTACGCCGATTCGGTGAAGAACAACGGCTCCTCGGCCTACAAGGCTGCAGACGTCGACGGTGCCAAGAAGCTGCTTAACGGTGCCACTCCCGAAGTCCGCATCATGTACAACAAGGACAACCCCAACCGCGTTGACGCCTTCTCCCTGATCCGCGAGTCCGCCACCAAGGCCGGCTTCAAGATCGTCGACGGCGGCCTCGGCAAGTCTGACTGGGGCAAGGCCCTGGGCAAGGGTGGCTACGACGCCACCATCTTCGGCTGGAGCAACTCGGGTGTGGGCGTCTCCGGCGTCCCGCAGATCTTCAAGACCGGCAACGACTCCAACTTCAACAAGTTCTCCGATCCCGAAGCTGACAAGCTGATGGACGAACTGATTGTCACCACCGACAAGAGCAAGCAGGACAGCCTGGTCGAGCAGATCGACAAGAAGATCTGGGATTCCAGCTACGGCCTGCCGCTGTTCCAGTCGGTCGGCGTGGACGCCTACAGCGACCGCATCACCGGCGTGAAGTACATGCCGAACCAGACCGGTGTCTGGTGGAACTTCTGGGAGTGGGCTCAGAAGTAGCCGACGACCGCAAGTAGTACTTGCTAGCTAAAGGCGTCGGGACCACGGCTCTACGGTCCCGACGCCTTTCTAGCGGCACCACCCGACGATGGCTTGGCCGCCACCGAATCCCCGCGGCACCCGGCCGAACTCTGCGACCGGTCCTGGCAATCCCTGGGCCCGAATACCGAGGTTCTTCTTCAATGGTGACTTACATAGTCCGGCGGCTTATGACAGCAGCCCTCATTCTTCTCGGCGCCTCCTTCCTGGTGTATCTCCTGACAGCGGCGTCCGGAGACCCCCTGGAGGAATTCCGCGCCAACAACTCGCCACAAAAACAGGCGTTGATGGACTCGCGCACCCAGCTCCTTCAACTCGACGTCCCCGCCCCTGTCCGCTACTTCAAGTGGCTCGGGGGCGCGGCCCAGTGCCTCATTCCGTTCGCCAACTCCTGTGACCTCGGCAAGAACATCGCCGGCCAGCCCGTCACCGACGCGCTGGGCCATGCGCTCATCCAGACCCTGACGCTGGTCACCGGCGCCACAGTGCTGGCCATCCTGATCGGCATCACGCTGGGCATCATCACCGCCCTGCGCCAGTACAGCACCTTGGACTACGGCGTGACGTTCATGGCCTTCCTGTTCTTCTCGCTGCCGATCTTCTGGGTCGCCGTCCTGCTCAAGGAATTCGGCGCCATCGGCTTCAACAACTTCCTGCGGAGCCCGGACGTGCCGTTGCCAGTGGCACTGGCGATCGGCGTCGGGCTGGGCATCGTGGCTGCCGTCGCCTCCGGTGGCGCTCCGAAGCGGCGCCTGACCGCCGGCGGTGTCGTGTTCGCATTCGTGAGCGCGGTGCTGATCTACTTCTCCGCCACCGAGTGGTTCAAGACGCCGGGCCTCGGCCCGGTCGTCATCGCCATCGCGGGTGTCGGCATCGCCTTCGCCGTCACCCTGCTGTCGGCCGGACTGAAGAACCGCAAGGCGCTGCAGTCGGCGCTGATCGCCGTCGGCGTCGGCGTGGTCCTGTACTTCCTGGTCCAGCCGCTGCTCAATGAGGCGACCTTCCTGATGATCGTGCTGCTGGCCGTTGCCGCCATCGCAGTGGGCCTGGGGATCGGTTACGTGATGGGCGGCTACGACCGCGGCCAGTCCATGCGTGCCGCAGCCATCACGTCCTTCCTGGTCGGATTTATGATCCTGCTGGACCGCTTCATGCAGGCCTGGCCGAGCTACTTCAACAACAGCCGGGTCCGGGGCCGGCCGATTGCGACCATCGGGGCCAGCACGCCGAACATCGACGGCGATTTCTGGGTTCTCGGCCTGGACTCGTTCACCCACCTGATCCTGCCGACGATGGCCCTGATCCTGATCTCCCTGGCCAGCTACACGCGCTTCACCCGGGCCTCGATGCTGGAAATCATGAACATGGACTACATCCGGACCGCGCGCGCCAAGGGCGTCTCGGAGCGCACCGTCGTGATGCGGCACGCCTTCCGCAACGCGCTGATTCCGATCGCCACCATCGTGGCCTTCGATATCGGCGGCCTGATCGGCGGCGCGGTCATCACCGAATCGGTCTTCTCCGTCCGGGGCATGGGTTTCCTCTTCCTTGACGGCATCTCCCACATCGACCCCAACCCGGTGATGGGCGTCTTCGTCTGTGTGGCCATCACTGCCATGGGTTTCAACCTCGTTGCGGACCTCGCCTACTCCGCACTTGATCCGCGCGTAAGGGTAAAAGCATGAGCCAGCCAAGCCAGCAGGATGAAATTATGGCCGAGGACGCCGTGTTGAACGGTGCCCCGGCGGCCGGCATCGAGCCCGTCCTCAAGTCCAAGGGCCTGAGCCAGGGCCAGATTGTCCGCAAGCGCTTCCTCGGGCACTCCGGCGCGATCATCGGGCTCGTGGTTTTTGCCCTGATCTTCCTCCTCGCCTTCACCTCGGTGGGCTACCTGGGCATCCCGGGCTGGTGGAAATACAACCACGAGCAGGTATCGTCGCTGGTCAACGACGGCGCACCCACCTCCTCGCTCTGGCCGCTGGCCTGGGGCGAGCACCCCTTCGGCCAGGACCGGATCGGCCGCGACCTGTTCGCGATGACCATGCGCGGCGCGCAGCAGTCCATCACCGTCATGGTCGTGATCGGTCTCATCGCCGGGCTGATCGGCGTTGTGGTCGGCGCCATCTCCGGGTACTTCCGCGGCTGGTCCGAGGCCATCCTGATGCGCCTCACCGACGTCATCATCATCATTCCCGCACTGCTGTTGGCCGCGGTCATGGCCCAGATGGCAGGACGG
>NZ_JBFRFD010000197.1:0-6089 GCF_052114645.1 Arthrobacter sp. 2YAF22_2 | reverse complement strand
CCACTCACAGGGGCGGCTACATCATGCTCTGCAAGGCTCATGACGGGCAAGAGCCGGTGGAGTTCCGATCGATCTCAGTTTCGCGATGATGCCTAGGTACGGGACCGTCCCGCTGCGTGGCGGGCGCGTGCATGCAAAGGAAGGAACGTCGCGTCAGGTTGGCACCGCAGTGCGAGACCAGGGCGTTCCTCGGGGAGCCGGGCAAGTAACACAAGGCCGTCGCTCCTGCCACGCGTACCAGCCGCCAATCCGTGCGGTACTTTTGATCCTGTGCTGATCTCTGACCGCGACATTCGCGCCGAAATCGATTCGAACCGGATTGTACTGGAGCCCTTCGACCCCGACATGGTTCAACCGTCGTCGGTGGACGTGCGGATTGACCGTTTTTTCCGGCTCTTCGACAACCACAAGTACGCCCATATCGACCCGTCCGAGGACCAGCCCGAGCTGACCCGCCTGGTCGAGGTCGACGCGCAGGAGCCGTTCATCCTACACCCGGGCGAGTTTGTGCTTGGCTCGACCTATGAGACCGTCACCCTGCCGGACGACATCGCCGCACGGCTTGAAGGTAAGTCTTCGCTGGGCCGGCTGGGGCTGCTGACGCACTCGACGGCGGGGTTCATCGATCCGGGGTTCTCCGGCCACGTCACCCTGGAGCTGTCCAACATGGCGACCCTGCCGATCAAGCTCTGGCCTGGCATGAAGATCGGACAGCTGTGCTTCTTCCGGCTGAGCTCGGCCGCCGAACACCCATATGGCTCCGGTGAATACGGCAACCGCTACCAGGGGCAGCGCGGCCCGACGGCCAGCCGCAGCCACCTTAATTTCCACCGCACCAACATTTAGCGGTCCGGCAGTTCCCTCAGGGCTGTCCCCTGAGGACCTCCCCTGAGGGCAGTCCTCTAACCGGCGGGACGGAACGGCAGGGGCGCCCGCCGGGCCGGGCGGCGCAGCACCCGCATGATCGGCTCCACGAACCGGGCCGCCAGCGGACCCATGACGGCCATGATTAGCACGTAGGCGGTGGCCAGGGCGGCGAGGTCGCGGGGCACCACGCCGGAAGCCACCGCGAGCCCGGCGATCACGATGGAGAATTCGCCGCGGGCAATCAGGGCCGCTCCGGCACGGAGGCGCCCGGGAACGGCAACCCCGGCCCGCTTGGCTGCCCAGATTCCGGTGATCATCTTGGTTCCCGCAGTCAGGACGGCCAGGATCAGAGCCCAGCCGAGCACCGGGGGGATGGACGTCGGATCCGTGTTGAGGCCGAAGACCACGAAGAAGATTGCCGCGAACAGGTCGCGCAGGGGCTCGAGGATCCTGGTGGCGTTGTGTGCGGTGGCGCCCGAGATAGCAATTCCGAGCATGAAGGCGCCCACAGCGGCGGACACCTGCATGGCGGCGGCCAGGCCCGCGACGAGCAGCGCTGCGCCCAGCAGGTTGAGCAGGAACACCTCGGAGTTTTCGCTGTGGACGGCCTTGGACACGTGGTGGCCGTGGCGCAAGGCAACCACCAGCACCAGGGTGACGACGGCGAGGGAGATCCCCACGGTCTGCAGGCCCACCAGGAAACTGACCCCGGCCAGCGTGGCGGTCAGGATCGGCAGGTAGACGGCCATGGCCAGGTCCTCGAAGACCAGGATGGACAAGATCACCGGCGTCTCGCGGTTACCGATCCGGCCCAGGTCGGTGATCACCTTCGCGGCGATGCCGGACGACGAGATGTAGGTAACGCCCCCCATCACCATCGCCCCCACCAGGCCCCAGCCCAGTAACAGCGCCAGCCCCGCCCCCGGCAGGAAGTTCAGCAGCAGGTCAAGCACGCCCGCCTGCCAGGAACGCCGCAGACCGGTGACCAGCTCAGCGGCCGTATATTCCAACCCCAGCATAAGTAGTAGCAGGATGACGCCGATTTCGCTGGAGAGATGCGCGAATTCGTGCATCCCTTCAAGCTTGACCATGCCGCCCGCCCCGAAGAACAGGCCGCCGACCAAGTAGAGCGGGATGGGTGACATGCCGATCCGCCCGGCCAGCCTGGCCAGCAGGCCCAGGCAGAACACGACGGCCCCCAATTCGATGAGGGTCAGGGCGAGCGGATCCATGCCGCTTATCCGTTGCGCAGGATGCCGGCTGCCGTGTCCAGGCCCTCTTGCGTGCCCACGGCCACCAGGAGGTCGCCGGGATGCAGGACGACGTCGGGGCCCGGCGAGGGGAGTACCTCGCCCTCACGCATGATGGCGACGATCGACGCGCCGCTGCGGGTCCGGATGCAGGCCTTGCCCATCGGCTGGTTTTGGAAGGGGGAATCCGCGGCGATCGAGAATTGCCGGGTGACGATCCCGGGGACTTCCCGGTGGGCTTCGGACAGCTGCATGGCCAGCCGCTGTCCGCCCAACAGGTTTCCGAGGGCAGCCGCCTCGTCGGCGGTCAGCGGGATGGATGCCTGGCAGGTGTCCGGATCGTCCCAGGTCGAGACGATCAGCTCGGTCTGGCCCTCCCGGTATTCGACCACGCCGATCCGGCGTCCCGAGGCGGTCATGAAGTCCTTGCGCCGGCCCAGGCCGGGAAGGTCTGTTTCATCCACATTCATGGCTTCAGCCTAGTGTGCCGTCGGAGTTTTCGGTGCCGTTCAGGCTGCGGGCACCACGGCGATGTCCGTGTTGCCCGGCGACTTGACGGGCAGCATGACCAGCAGCCCGGCCAGCAGGACCACCATGATGCCGAGGATGCCCCAGCGCTGCGCTTCGCCGGGGGCAACGAAGGGGGTCGCCACCGTGATGCACAGGGTGAACAGCGCGGGCGCCAGGAAGCTGACCGCCCGGCCGGTGGTGGCATAGAGGCCGAATAACTCGCCGGATTCCCCGTGCGGGGTGAGTCGGGCGAGGTAGGCACGGGACGAGGACTGGGCCGGACCCACGAAAAGACAGAGGAATAGGCCGAACACCCAGAACGTCATGCTGCCCGACCAATCCATGCCGAGGAAGGAATATTTCCCGTTCCCCAAGGCCAGCAGGGCGCTGCCGGCCACCAGCAGGCCGATCAGCGAACCGATGATGACCGTCTTGGGACCGATCCTGTCATCCAGGAATCCGCCCATCAAAGCCCCGGCAGCGGCGACTACGTTGCCGAAGATGGCGAAGAAGATGACCTGTTTGAGATCGAAGCCGAAGGTGCCTGCGGCGATGATCCCGCCGAAGGTGAACACCGCCGCGAGCCCGTCCCGGAAGATGGCACTGGCCAGCAGGAAGAAGATGGTGTGCGGGCTGGTTCGGTAGATGGCGCGGATCCGGCGCGCCAGGAGGGCGTAGGAAGCGAAGAACCCCAGTCTGGCCTGCCTGGCCTTGGGTACTTCCGGGACGGCGAACATCACGGGTACCGCGAAGACAAGGAACCAGAGCGCGGAAAACACCGCTACGAGGCGGATGTTCAGGCTGTCCTGGGTGGACGCCCCGAACCACTCAATGCTGGGCTGCACGAAGAGTTGCAGCACAATCAGCAGCGCCACGATGCCGCCGAGGTAGCCCGCGGCCCAGCCGAAGCCGCTGACCTTGCCGATGTTCGCGGGTGTGGAGATCTGGGCCAGCATTGCGTTGTAGTTGACGCCAGCGAATTCGAAGAAGACGTTGCCAAGCGCGATCAGCGTCACGCCGAGAAGCAAGAACTCCGGCCGCGGGAAAACGAAGAAGCAGAGTCCGGTCAGCAGTGCTACGGCGCCGGTGTTGACCCCGAGCCAGAGTTTGCGCCGCCCGCCGCTGTCCGAGCGTTGGCCGGTGACCGGGGCCAGCAGTGCGATGGCAGCCCCGGCGACGGCGAGGGCGGAGCCAAGGACCGCGGAGGCCTCGTCTTCGCCGCCGAACGCTTTGGAGGTCAGGTACACGGTAAAAACGAAGGTGGTCATGACGGCGTTGAAGGCCGCGGAACCCCAGTCCCAGGCGGCCCAGGCCAGGATCCTGCCCTTGTTGCTGACGGCGCTGCCGGACTCGAGCTCCGAGGCCGGATGCGTGGACTCGGGGGCGGGGGCGGAGTTCATAGGCTGATAGTAGCTGTCCGTAGGGACGTCACTGGCCAAAGAATTTGTGCACGCTTGGTAAACTAGACGCACTGAACCTAACCTATGCCCCGCCTGCTCCAACTTTGACCATCGAATGCCTGACGTTGCGGAGATACCAGTGATCACAGTCCTTGCCGTGCACTTCGCGGTGGCTGCTGTGGCGCCGTTACTCTTCCGCAGGCTCGGCAGGAACGCGTTTTACGCGCTGGCGGCGGTGCCCGGCGGATCGTTCGTCTGGCTGGCCCTCCAGCACGGGGCGGTGTACTCCGACGCCGGTGCCGTTGCGGTGGTCATGCCGTGGGTCCCGCAGCTCCAGCTGGAGCTGGCCTTCCGGATGGACGCCCTGGCCTGGGTCATGTCGTTGCTGATCCTGGGCGTCGGCGCCTTGGTCCTCGTGTACTGTGCGCGGTACTTCAAGAACAAGGACAGCTATCTCGGCGGCTTCGGCGCCCAGTTGCTCGCCTTCGCCGGGGCGATGTTCGGGCTGGTCACCGCCGACGACCTGGTCTTGATGTTCATCTTCTGGGAACTCACCACGGTGCTGTCCTACCTGCTGATCGGCTACGCCCGCACCAGGCTGTCGGCCCGCCGTTCGGCGTTGCAGGCCCTGGTGGTGACCACGGCCGGCGGCCTGGCCATGCTGGTCGGGCTGATCATGCTGGGGGCCACAGCGGGAACCTACCGGATTTCTGCGATCCTGCAGATGGCGCCCGAGCTGGTGGCGGGACCCGCCGCCGCGGCGGTGGCAGCCGCCGTCGTGCTCATTCTGGTCGGTGCGATCACCAAGTCCGCGCTGGTCCCGTTCCACTTCTGGCTGCCCGGTGCGATGGCCGCGCCGACGCCGGTGAGTGCCTACCTGCACGCCGCCGCCATGGTCAAGGCGGGCATCTACATCGTGGCGAGGTTCGCCCCCGGGTTCGCCGAGACAACGTTCTGGCTCCCGGTGGTACTGGGCCTGGGGCTGGCCACCATGCTGGTGGGCGGCTACCGCGCCCTGCGGCAAACCGACATCAAGCTCATCCTCGCCTACGGCACGGTCAGCCAGCTGGGCTTCCTGACCATGGTGGTGGGCCTCGGTCAGCCCGACGCGGCGCTCGCCGGCCTGGCCCTGCTGTTGGCGCATGGACTCTTCAAGGCCACCCTGTTCCTGGTGGTCGGTATCATCGACCACCAAGCGGGGACCCGCGACATCCGCAAGCTCTCCGGCGTGTACCGGTCGTCCCGTGCCTTGGCGGTAGTGGCGGCCGTCGGTGCCGCCTCGATGGCCGGCGTCCCGCCGCTGGCCGGATTCGTGGCCAAGGAGTCCGTGTTCGAGGTGTTCGTTCACCACTCCGGCTCCGGCTTCTGGGGGCCCGTCATCCTGATCGGCGTGGTGTTGGGCTCGGTCCTGACCTTCGCCTACAGCGCCCGTTTCATGTGGGGCGCCTTCGCCCTCAAACCGGGTGTGTCCGCTACCCCGTTCAAGGCCATCAAGCCGGGCTTCCTGGCCGCACCCGCGGTGCTCAGCCTGCTGACCGTGCTGTACGGCGTGTGGCCGGCGCCGGTGGACGCCTGGATCCAGCCGTACGCGGCACTGTTTGTGCCCGGCGGCGGGGACGCGGCGGCCCCAGCCGGGCACCCCGCCGCCGGGCCTTTGGCCCTGTGGCACGGGTTCACCCCGGCGCTGGGTCTGACGGCGGTCACGTTCGCGCTGGGGCTGGCGATGTTCTACGGCCGGAATGCTGTCTCCCGAGCCCAGGGCCGGGTGCCGGGCTGGGTCGACGGCGACCGCGCCTACCAGCTCGCCATCGGCGCCCTGGACGACGCCGCGGTCTGGGTCACCGGCCGCACGCAGCGTGGTTCGCTCTTCTTCTACCTGGCGGTGATCCTGACCGTCGCGTTCGTCCTCCCGCTCACGGCGCTGCTGCTGGCCAACAAGCCACTTCCCGGCAACCTGTACTTCGTGGACCCCGGCTCCCCGCTGCAGCCGGTCGTCGGCGTTGGCATCGTGATCGGTGCGCTCGCCGCGGTGCGGGCCAACAAACGGTTCCTGGCCGTGCTG
>NZ_JBFRFD010000196.1:0-6094 GCF_052114645.1 Arthrobacter sp. 2YAF22_2 | reverse complement strand
GGCCCGGGACGGCGCGGAGTGAGGCGAGCTGTTCGACCGGCTGGTGGGTGGGTCCGTCTTCGCCGAGGCCGATCGAGTCGTGCGTCCAGACGTACAGCGACGGGGCGCCCATCAGCGCGCCGAGCCGGATCGCCGGGCGCTGGTAATCGGAGAAGATCAGGAACGTGCCGGAGAACGCCCGGGTCGGGCCGGCGAGGCTGATCCCGTTCACGATCGACGCTGCGGCGTGCTCGCGGATGCCGAAGTGCAGCACCCGGCCGTAGGGGTTGCCCTTCCAGGCGTCGGTCTGCCGGGAAGCCGGGATGAACGAGGGCGAGCCTTCGATCGTGGTGTTGTTGGACTCGGCCAGGTCCGCCGAGCCGCCCCACAGTTCAGGCATGACCGGACCGATCGCGTTCAGGACTTTGCCGGACGCGGCACGGGTGGAAACGTCCTTGCCGGCCTCGAAGACCGGCAGCGCGGCGTCGATCTCGGCCGGGAGCTTACGGGCCTCGACGCGTTCCAGCAGCGCGGCCGCCTCGGGGTTCCCGGATTGCCAGGCCTCGAAGGTTGCCTGCCACTCGGAGCGGGCCGCGGCGCCGCGTGCTTGGGCCTGCCGGGTGTGGTCGAGGACTTCGTCTTCGACCTGGAAGGACAGCTCCGGATCGAAACCGAGGATCCGCTTGAGGCCTGCGACTTCCTCGGCGCCCAGCGCCGAGCCGTGGATCTTGCCGGTGTTCTGCTTTTTCGGCGCCGGCCAGCCGATGATGGTCCGCAGCGAAATAATGGACGGCTTGCCCGTCTCGGCCTTCGCGGCGAGCAACGCCGCGTGCAGTTCGGCGACGTCCTCTTTGTATTCGCCAGTCCGGGTCCAGTCGACCCGCTGGGTGTGCCAGCCGTAGGCCGCGTAACGGGCCAGGACGTCTTCGGTGAAGGCGACATTGGTGTCGTCCTCGATGCTGATGTGGTTCTCGTCGTAGATCACCACGAGGTTGCCGAGCTCCTGGTGGCCGGCGAGCGAGGACGCCTCGGACGTCACGCCTTCCTGCAGGTCGCCGTCGGAAGCGATCACCCAGATGGTGTGGTCGAACGGGCTCGTGCCGGCGGCGGCTTCGGCGTCGAAAAGCCCGCGCATGCGGCGCTGCGAATAGGCGAAACCGACCGCCGATGCCAGGCCCTGGCCCAGCGGGCCCGTGGTGATTTCCACACCCTTGGTGTGCTTGTACTCCGGGTGGCCAGGGGTCAGCGAGCCCCAGGTCCGCAGCGCCTCAAGGTCCTTCAGCTCCAGGCCGTAGCCGGAGAGGAAGAGCTGGATGTACAGGGTCAGGGATGTGTGGCCCGGGGACAGCACGAAGCGGTCGCGGCCCAGCCATTCCGGGTTCGCCGGATCATGCCGCATCAGCTTCTGGAAGAGCAGGTAAGCGGCCGGCGCCAGGCTCATCGCCGTGCCGGGATGGCCGTTGCCGACCTTCTCCACGGCATCCGCCGCGAGCACCCGGATGGTATCGACGGCGCGCTGGTCCGCGCTGGTCCAAGACAGTTCTTGCTCTTCCAAATGTGGCACGTAAACCGGGCCCCTCTCTGTGCTGACAGCCGATGGCACAGTACGTTCCGCCGGGACACGGTTTGGTGCCCGCTGCGGTTAGTACCAGCCATTCACCATCGAAACGTTGATCTCGTCATTCAGCCGCCCGCGCAGAGGCAGTGGGCGCCGTGGGCCCGCGCGTGCGTGCTGATCTGTTTGACAGCTTATCCCCATTCCCGCGGCCGGGCGGGGGGTATCTCAGGAATTGGACGTGTTTCCGGTTTTTGTGAATCCCCGCGACCCGCGGCTGCCGGGGCCCCGGCCAAGCCAGGCGAAATTGCGGCAGCGTCCGCCGGGGCGTGGACGTCGGCGCCGCCACGGTAGGATGGTGGGTGGCCACCACCGGGGGCTAGGACATGCCTGTGCGCCGCGAATGGACCCCCCGACTGCACTGGCCCGGACGCAGGGCGCATTGCGACGACCAGCCGGGCTGAACAGCCAGACAGAACCGCCAGACAGAACTGCCAGACAGAACAGGTGACTGCCACCGTGAGCACAACTGATACGCCGCTAAACTTCTCCCCGGCACCGGGTCGGATCGGCTTCGCCCGCAAGGCGAAGGCCTACCTGGCGCTCACGAAGCCGCGGGTGATCGAACTCCTGCTGGTCAGCACCCTGCCCACCATGATCTACGCCCAGCGTGGCTTCCCGTCCCTCGGCCTGATCCTGGCGACCCTCGTCGGGGGCGCCTTCGCCGCC
The DNA here is from genome assembly GCF_052114645.1 of Arthrobacter sp. 2YAF22_2. Lineage (NCBI taxonomy): Bacteria > Bacillati > Actinomycetota > Actinomycetes > Micrococcales > Micrococcaceae > Arthrobacter > Arthrobacter sp. 2YAF22_2. The sequence continues at coordinate 3,831 of NZ_JBFRFD010000196.1, read as the reverse complement.
GGCAGTGCCGGCGCGTTCAACTGCTATCTCGACCGCGACATCGACAAACTCATGCACCGGACCGAGAAGCGGCCGCTGGTCACCGGCGAGATCACCCCGCGTGAAGCCCTGGTGTTCTCCTGGCTCCTCGGCGCCGCTGCGATCGTGATCCTCTGGTTCGGCGCCAACCCGCTCTCGGCGTGGCTGGGCCTAGGCGCCATCGTGTTCTACGTGGTGATTTACACGATGATCCTCAAGCGCCGAACCGCGCAGAATATCGTCTGGGGCGGCGCCGCCGGCTGCTTCCCGGTCCTGATTGCCTGGGCGGCCGTGACCAACACGGTTCAGTGGCCCGCTTTCGTGCTGTTCATGGTGATCTTCCTGTGGACCCCGCCGCACTACTGGCCGCTGTCCATGCGCTACGGCGAGGACTACCGCAACGCCAACGTGCCGATGCTCGGTGCAATCGCGGGTGCCAAGGTGGTGTCGGTGCAGGTGGTCCTGTACGCGTGGGCCATGGTTGCCTGCTCGCTGCTGATGATCCCGGTGGGAGCCGCCGGATGGGTCTACACCGTCACCGCCGTCGGCGCGGGTGCCTGGTTCCTGTACGAGTCGCACGCCCTCTACAACCGGGCCCAGCACGGGGACGTCTCGAATACGGGCGCGATGAAGGTCTTCCACGGTTCGATCAGTTACCTCACCCTGCTCTTCCTGGCGCTGGCGGTCGATCCATTCGTAGGCTCCGCGCTCGTCGGCGGCTAAGGGGTCAGTCGCCCGCCGGTACCGTGCGGCCCTCGGAGTCCGGGGGAGCCGCCGGTGAGCGCCGGGCAGCCCGCGCATGGCGGACGCGCCAGATGATCACAGCCAGCAGCCCGATCAGCACAATGGCTGCCGTGATGTCCCGGCCGGCAACCTTGGCCACCGCATCGTAGGAATTACCGGCAAAGTAGCCGAGCAGGACGAAGCCGATCCCCCAGGTGAGGCCTCCGGCGGCATTGAACGCCAGGAAGCGCGGATAGTGCATTCGGGAACTTCCGGCCAGGGCGGGCATGACGGCCCGGAAGAACGCCACGAAGCGGCCGAGGAAGACGGCGGAGCCGCCGCGCCGGCGCAGAAAATCCTGAGCCTTGGACAGGGCGGCGCGCCGTTTCTTCATGATCCGGGTATTCAAGAGCCTGGGACCGAGATGCTTCCCGACTTCGTAGCCGATTGTGTCGCCTGCCACCGCGGCCAGGACAACGACGGCGACCATGCCCCAAAGCGGTACCTCGCCCCGGCTCGAAACGACGCCGCCCAGAACCGCGGCGGTCTCGCCCGGCACGACGAACCCGATGAACACCGCGTCTTCGGCAAAGACCAGGCAGCCCACGAGGGTGAACGCCAGCACGGGGCTGATGTGCAGGATGCCTTCCACGAACCCATTCACGGCGAAACCCTTCCCTCTACAGGGTCAGGCTACACAGCCCCGCAGGGAAAAGAGAGGCAAGGAAGACCGCTCCGCTGCGGTCCCGGTTACTTCAGCGGGCTGCTGCGCGCGATGTCCGCGGCGTTCGTGGCGGCGCTCATCAGCAAGGCAGCGCCCAGCATGTGAGCGCCCACTAGCAGTGCGGGGATGCCGTTGTAGTACTGCGTGAAACCGATAACCGCCTGCAGCACGGTGACACCCAAAAGCAGGAAGACCGCCGTGCGGAACGGGCCCGCGATGCGGCCGCGGAAGACCAGGACCACGCCGAACAGCGCCCCGGCTGTTACGAGGTAGGCCGGGACGGCGTGGATGTGGGAAAACAGGTCCCAGTCCAGGTTGTTGCGCGGCGCGTCCGCGTCGCCGGCGTGCGGGCCGGCCCCCGTCACTACGACGCCCAGGCAGACGGCCACAGCGGAGAAGAAGACCACGGCGGTCATCACCRGGCGCGCGGCGCCCGGCAGCCGAACGAGTTCCCGGGTCCGCGCCTTGCCGGAACGCCCGTAGGCCCGGTTGACCAGCAGCGTCGCGAGGACCACCAGGGCCATCGAAACCAGGAAGTGCAGCCCCACCACCCACGGATTCAGCTGGGTGAGGACGGTGATGCCGCCAATCACCGCCTGCGCCGGGATGCTGGCCAGCAGGCCCGCGGCCAGCAGGAAGAGATCGCGGCGTTCCTTGCGCAGGTTCCACAGGTACACCAGCATCATCACGGCGACGGCGGCCAGCGCAAAGGTCAGGAGCCGGTTGCCGAACTCGATGAAGCCGTGAATCCCCATTTCCGGCGTGTTGACCAGCGAATTGTCGGTACAGCGGGGCCACGTGGGGCAGCCCAGCCCGGAGGCGGTGAGGCGAACGGCGCCGCCGGTGACCACCAGCACGGTCTGGCCGATCAGGGACAGCACGGCGAGCCGCCGGATTGTCTTGTCGACGGTGACGGGCAGCCGGGAGGAGATCCGGGACAGGACGTTGCGGGGAGGGCGGGACACCGTACTCACAGTTTTCTCAATTCCATTTAAACCAACGGGTTGCTGCCAGGCCGGCGATCGCCGTCCAGAGCAACAGGACAAACACGGCGGCAAGATTGACGCTGCCGTACAGGAGGGCATCCCGCAGCGCCTGGCCCAGCGCCCCGGACGGCAGGAAGTGCACAATGGCCTGGGCGAGGGCCGGGAGCCGCTCGGCCGGAATGACGATACCGCCCAAAGCGCCGAGCAGGATCCAGAGCAGGTTGGTGATCGCCAGCGTCGCCTCCGGCCGGACCGTGCCGGCTACCAGCAGGCCGAGGGCGGTGAAGGCCGCGGCACCGAGGACCAGCAGCACGAGTCCCGGCAGCAGGCCCGCCACCGCGGGCCGCCATCCCAGCGGGAGGGCGACGGCGGTGACGACCAGCACCTGGATCAGCAGGACCGCGAGGACGGCGAGCACCTTGCCCAGGATCAGCCCCGCGCGCCCCAGGGGCGTGGTGGAGAGGAAACGAAGCACGCCGTAGCGCCGGTCGAAGCCGGTGGAGATGCCCTGGCCGGTGAAGGCCGTGGACATCGCGCACAACGCCAGGATGCCCGGCACCGCGATGTTGACCCTGCTGGGGCCGAGGCCGTCCAACAGCGGCGTGACGGTCAGGCCCACCAGAGCCAGCAGCGGCAGGATGACCGCGAGGATCAGCTGCTCGCCGTTGCGGAGCATGGTGGCGGTTTCATAGCGGCCCTGCAGCAGGATCCGGCGCAGCAGGGGAGCGGGGGGACTCCCCAGCGGCATTTCCGCTGTCGTTCCGGCGTGCGCGGAGCTCATCGGGTCTCCCTTCCGGAGATGTCGAGGAAGACGTCCTCGAGGCTGCGTGCCGCCAGGCTCATGGACGCGGGCATGATGCCGCGGGCCGCCCACCAGGCCGCGACTGCGGCGAGATCGGCCGGCGTCAGCGCTCCGGTGGCGCTGTAGCTGCCGGCGCGCGTTTCCCGGACTTCGACGGCGGCCGGCAGGACCCCGGTCAGGTCCAGGCCCGGTTCCGCTTCGAAGAGCAGCGTCCGGATGTGCTGCTCGGCGTCGCCGGCCACCAGTTCGTGGCGCAACAGCTGGGCGACGGTGCCTTCGGCAACGTTCCGGCCGGCGTCGATGATGTAAACGTAGTCGGCGAGGCGCTGGGCATCGTCCATCAGGTGCGTGGTGAGGATGATGCCCATGCCGCGGTCTCGCAGTTCGCCGATCAGCTCGAACACCAGCTGCCGGGACTGCGGGTCCAGGCCGGCGCTCGGTTCGTCGAGGAAAAGCACCTCGGGCCGGCCGACCAGTGCCGCGGCAAGGGCGAGCCGTTGCTTCTGGCCCCCGGACAGGCGCCGGACGTTGGTCCGGCTGAACGCGTCGATCCCCAGGCGCCGGACAAGGTCGTCCAC
>NZ_JBFRFD010000195.1:0-6115 GCF_052114645.1 Arthrobacter sp. 2YAF22_2 | reverse complement strand
GCCCAGGGCCATGGCGGCTGCAAGGCCGGCGGCTACGGCACAACTGAACCGGCGCGCGTTCGAGGGCCCGGATACCGACTTCGGGCCGCGGGCCCCAGTCGCCGCAGCGGCCCCGGTAAGGAGTGCCACTAGGCGGGCCGGACGCTTTCTGCCTGCGGGCCCTTTTCGCCCTCGCCCACTTCCAGCTCTACCCGCTGGCCCTCGGCCAGGGCCCGGTAGCCTTCGCCCGCAATCGCGGACCAGTGCACGAACACGTCGTCACCGGAACTGTCCACGGTGATGAAGCCGTAGCCCTTTTCAGCGTTGAACCACTTCACGGTCCCCAATGCCATGTTCTCCACACTTTCAGATAGCTTCCTCGCGGCCCACCTCGCTTTGCGCCGCGGCCTGCGGAAGGACGTCCGCAGCCACTGTAACCAAACGCTCCAGCGTCCTACATGAAGCCGGGTCCCAGCACGACGACGAGCGGCATCTTGAAATCGGCGGAATCTACGAGCGTGGAGATCCCGAGGAGCGAGCCCAGCGCCTGGGCGTTGGCCTTCTGGGCCGGACCGTCGTAAAAGACCACGGAGGCTCGCTGGGGGGCGCCGGCCCAGTTGCCGACAGGCCCGAGGCCCCAGCCCGCAGAAGTGACGGTGGATCCGACACGGCCAGCCAGCCCCGCCGTCGTGGTTCCGTTGTAGACCGTCACGGGCTGTGTCTTGTCGACGACGGCGGCGGGCGGCGCCGAGGGCGCCGAAGAGGGCGTCGAAGAGGGCGTCGCCGACGGGGGCGGCGTCGAGCCTGCGGGGGCGAGGCTGCCGGTCGGGTCAGCGCTGGCGGAGGGCGACGGGGTGGCCGCTGCGGTGGGAGGCGTCGTCGACGCGGCGGCGTTGTCGCTGGCCTGGTCAGCCCTCATGGCAGAGCCGCCAGAGGGCCCGAAGCCCAGCTTCGGCAGCAGCAGGAAGGCAACCAGGCCGATCGCGAGGGCCGCAGCCCCGGCGGACAGAATGGGACCCAGCCGCCGGGAGCGGGGTGCGGAGACTGTCCGGTGGACACCCTGGCGCGCGGCGGTCTCCGGGACCCGATCGAATTCATCCCGAGCGTATTTGGTCATGGTAAAGCGACGTCCTTGCTGATTTCTGGCTGATAGCCGGCCGCGGGATTCCCCACGGAATCCCGCCTGAGGCTCGGCTTCCCGCGGATTTTACGCGTCTGAACCCAGGCGGCGTGCGGTGCGGGCACGTTGTCGTGACGTACGTAGTCTACGCAATCTCTTGACCAGCATGGGATCGTGCGCCAAGGCCGCCTCGGTATCGATCAGGGCGTTGAGGATCTGGTAATAATGCGTGGCCGAGAGGTCGAAGAGCTCCCGGATGGCTTGTTCCTTGGCGCCGGCATACTTCCACCACTGCCGCTCCAGGGCGAGCATCTGCTGGTCCCGGCTGCTCAGCGGCGAGTCGCCGGCCGCCGTCGTCGGCGTCAGGTCCGCCCGCTCAGCCGGCTGGTACTCGGGTGCTGCTTCGGCCACGACACACTCCCTGACTCGTTCCGATAGGTCTCCCCCACATGTTACGGCCGAATAACAGGCTTGTCATTTGGCGGCGGGCTGGTCCCGGGACGAACTGCGAGAATGGGACGGTGCCCACTTCGATAGATCCCGACGCGCTCTTCCAGCTCGAACCCGAGGCTGCCGGGACCCCCGGCTTCGCGGAGCTGGCCCGGCTGCCGCTGGAAGGACTCGTGGCGCCCGACTGGGCCGCCGCGCTGGCGCCGGTGCAGGGGCAGCTGCGGGAAGTCCTCGAATTCCTCGCCGTCGAGGCAGCCGACGGCCACGACGTGCTCCCGGCGCCGTCGAACCTGCTGCGTGCCTTCCGCCAGCCGCTGGCCGGAGTGCGGGTGCTGATTGTGGGCCAGGATCCCTACCCGACGCCGGGCCACGCCGTCGGGCTGTCCTTCGCGGTGGACGGCCGGACCCGGCCAATCCCGCGCAGCCTAGCCAACATCTACAAGGAGCTCGACGCCGACCTGGGCCTGCCGCCGCGGGTGCACGGTGACCTCAGCCGCTGGTCGGAGCAGGGGGTGCTGCTGCTGAACAGGGTCCTCAGCGTCCGCGCCGGAGCCGCCGGTTCGCACCGCAACAAGGGCTGGGAAGCTGTCACAGCGGCGGCCATCGGGGCAGTCGCGGACCGTCGAGCCGACGGCGGCGGCCCGGCACCCCTCGTGGCGGTGCTCTGGGGCAAGGACGCCGAGGGCGTGCGGCCGCTGCTGGGCTCCGCCGCCGTGATCGCCAGCCCGCACCCCAGTCCGCTCTCGGCCGCCCGCGGCTTTTTCGGCTCCCGGCCCTTCAGCCGGGTCAATGAACTGCTGACTGCCCAGGGCGACGGCGTCGTGGACTGGGAATTGCCGGCGCTGCCCTGACCGGGTTCTTAGCTAGGCTTAGCCTCATGACTTCTGCCCCCGCCGCCGCCGCGGATGCCCGGCGCTCCCGGCCCCAAACCACGCTCACGGTCCTGCGCCGGGAGCAGCTTTCGCCGCACATGGTCCGGATCGTCGCCGGCGGCCCGGGATTCGCCGCCTACGTCAACAACGGCTATGTGGACCGCTACATCAAGATCGCGTTCCCGCAACCGGGGATCGACTACCCGCAGCCGCTGGACCTGACGGCTATCCGGGAATCCCGCCCGCGGGAACAGTGGCCCTTCAGCAGGACCTACACCGTCCGTTGGGTCGACGAAACGGCGGGCGAGCTCGCCATCGACTTCGTGATCCACGGCGACGAGGGCCTGGCCGGCCCGTGGGCCGCCGCCGCCCAGGCCGGCGACACCCTCGCCTTCACCGGCCCCGGCGGGGGCTACAACCCGGATCCGGCGGCAGACTGGCACCTGTTCGCGGGCGACGAGTCCGCCCTGCCGGCGATCGGCGCCGCCATCGAGTCACTCCCCCGCGACGCCCGCGGCCTCGCCTTCCTGGAGGTTGACAGCGACGCGGACGTTCTGGCCCTCGACGCGCCCGAGGGCCTCGAGCTGCGCTGGCTCCTGCGCCGGGGCGCTCCGGCCGGCAGCACCCGGTTGCTGGTGGACGCGGTGGGCGGCGCGACGTGGCCGGACGGGCGGGTCCAGGTCTTCGCGCATGGAGAGCGCGGCTACATGAAGGGCCTGCGCGAGGTGTTCTACGCCCAGCGCGGACTCGAGCGCAGCCAGGTCTCGCTGTCCGGCTACTGGGCCACGGGCCGGGTGGAGGACGACTTCCAGGCCGAGAAGAAGCTCCCCATCGGCAAGATCTAACAGCGCTTCGGGGTTTCCCCACCTTTGCCATCATGACGCCCGGACACGCCGGTGCGGCTGGCCGCCCCGCCGTCGACTCCGGGCAAAAGTGGGGAAACTCGGCGCATCAGGGTGGCCGGAAGGGCTATCCCGCCGCACCTAGCGGCGTCTGGCCCGGCGCCGCTCGTTGCTGGCCAGGCTCCGCGTCAGCGGACGCGCAAGCGTATCGCCGAGCACGATGCCGGCCGCCACTCCCAGCACGATCGCCGCGGCGTTGAGCATCCCGCCGGCACCCACCAGGATCTCGGATTCCTCAATCGTCAATACATACATGGACCGGAATATGGTCAACCCGGGCAGCAGAATGAGCGCCGCGGGGACGGCGACCACCAGCTGCGGGGCACCCATCCGGAGCGCCACCACCCGGGCCAGCAGACCGATGACGACGGCGGCGAGGRCCGGGGCGAACCGCGGGCCGACCCCAACGGCGGTGCCCCCTACCAGGACCAGATGGCCTACGACGCCGACCGCCGCCGTCGGCAACAACAGCTTCGGCGAGGTCTGCTCAGTGACGCCGATCGCCACGACGGCGATCGCCACCAGCGCGACCAGCGCCCACAAGGGATACTTCGGCGGGAATGTTTCGGTGACGTCGATGGATTCCATCCCGGTCATCGCCCCCACGACAAAGCCGACGGCAATACCGGAAACGAGTGCACCGAAGGTCAGCATGGTGGACAGGAACCGGCCGGCCGCTGTGACCGGAAAGCCGTTGATTGCATCCTGCACCGACGAGACCAGCCGGCCGGTGGGCAGGAGCAGCAGGATGCCACCCACCACCACGATTGCCGGGGCGATCTGGAATCCCACCGGGCTCCCGAAACGCCAAAGGAGCAACGCGATCAGGGTCACGACGAAGGAACACGCCGCAGTGATGAAGAAGTCCGGCGTGCGCCAGCGGCCCAACTGCCGCGCCAGCAGGCTGATCAGCAGGTTGGAGAGGAACGCGATGCCGGAGGCGGCCACCCCGCCGCCCAGCACGCCGACGAAGACCGCGGAGAACACGCCGAACGCCACGGTGACCATCCAGCGCGGGAACGGTTTCGAACTGTGGGTGATGTCTTCGAGTCGGCGCACCGCTTCCTCGCGGCCCATGCCGCCGGCCACGATGTCCGTGACCAGCTGATGGACCTGGGCCAGGCCGGCGTAATTGTTGGTCCAGGACCGCACCACGCGCAGCAACGAGATGGGGGTCTGGTCCTTCGGCGCATAGTTGATAGCCACTGACTGGTTGGTGATGTCCACCTCGATGTTCTTCAACCCCAGCGCGGCAGTAATGGCGATGATGCTGGTTTCCACTTCCAGGGCGCCGGCACCGTACCGAAACATGGATTCGGCCAGCTTCAGCGCGAAGTCGATGGTCTTGCGGGCGGAGGTGTCCACCCCCCCGACCTGGATCATCGGGTTGGCGTAGGGGCTCCCGGCCAGGCGGTCAACGATGCTGAGCGGCGCCGTCGGCGGATTCTCGCCTTGCACCAGCCTGCGCAGCATGCGTTTGGCAGCGGCGTTCTGGCGTACCTGCAGGGGCGACATCGGTTCGGTCCGGGGCAGGCCGTCGGTGTGCGGCCCGCGGCGGCCGTCGGGTGGTTTGTTCATTCCGGCCTCCTTAATTCAGCTTTGCGGGCGCTTAGTAGAACTGCTGGCCCGTGCGCCGTGTGTACAGCTGGCGGGCTACGCGTTCTCCGGCCGCCATCCAGGCCTTGTACTTCAGCGGGCTGAGGACCTGGTCGTAGCAGCCGACGAAGTCCGTGACCGTCTTGCTGAAGCTGGTCTTGAACAGCCCCAGGCCGTGGAACGGGTTGGCGGTATCCTTGAGCTTGTCGCTGGGCGGGGTGCCGCAGAAGTCGTATTCCGTGCAGCCCAGGTCCTTGAGCTGGTTGATCGCAGTCCACTGGACCAGGTGCGAGTCGCCGTACTGGGCGCGTTTCTGCAGTGACCCGCCGTCCTTGTAGGTGGCCTTCCGCCCGTAATTGATCACGAACGCGCCCACCGAGGGCACGTCGTTTTCGTAAACGAAGAGCAGCCGGCCCTGGCCTCGGGCCAGGAAGTTGGACCAGAACTGGCGGTAGTACTCGTATTCGCGGACCCGGACCTGGGACTTGGCCTCGACGGTGGTGGTCATCAGCGCGTACATCGCCCGGAAGTTTTCTTCGGTGGGCTCCACGTTGTGAACCTCCACTCCCTCGCGGATGGCCCGTCGAACGGCGTTGCGGCCGCGCGAGTGCAGGTTGCGGAGCAGTTGGTTTTCCTCCGGCGAGATGTCCAGCAACGCGGTGGAGTCGTTGGGCTGCAGGTTGTGGGTCTTGACCAGCCCGGCGCTTTCGATGACCCGGCGGGCGTCGTCGGAGAGGATGATGTCCGGTTCGATTTTAATGGCGAAGACGCCGAGCCTGGCGCGCTTGACGAACTCGGCGTTGGCGGCCACGATGCCTGGGATATCCTGCACCGACGCGGCATCGGGTCCCTTGATCAGGTACCAGAGCTTGCCGAGCACGGGGAAGGATTTCTCCAGGACCAGGTTGTAGCTCGCGAACTCTGCCGTCTCGTAGACCAGGTGAAGGGGTTTCCAGCCGAAGTGCTGCTTGACCTCGGCGAAAGCCTCGGACTGAAGCAGGTTTCCACCGTTGGGGTTCGCTGTGACGTGGGCGTCCCAGTTGGCGACCTCTTCGGCGGAGGCAAAGCGGGCAGTGAATTCTCGCAAGGGTGCGGTATCCAATCTTCGCGGACGAGCTTCGGCGGCATGGCTGGCATGCAGCCTCAAGTCTATCGGGAGGCAGGAGCCCTCAGGGTGCCGGGTCACCGTGCCCGGC
>NZ_JBFRFD010000194.1:0-6120 GCF_052114645.1 Arthrobacter sp. 2YAF22_2 | reverse complement strand
CCTACGAAGTCCTGCCAGCGGGCCAGGACCTCGCCACGGAGCAGGGCGCCGTCCCGGGTCGCGTCCAGGATCCGTCCCACGGCGTCATGGTACGCGCCGCTGACATCCGCGCTCAGCAGGGCGGCGGCGCGGTGCTGGGCGGTGACGGCCTCCGCCACGGCCTGCACCCGGCCGCCCAGCGCCTTGACCGTGCCGTTGAGCGTCCGGCGGGCAATCCCCGCCCGTCCCGCGGCGTCGGCGGCGAGTTCCTCAAGCCAGCGCCGGAGCGGGTCCACGGCGTCTGCGGGCAGCATGCCCGCCGCGTCCAGGACCACCTCGGGAATGACGAAGAGCCGGGCAGCGGCCAGTCCCTGCCGGCCCAGCATGGAGCGGAGATCGGCGCTGACCTCCTCCTCGGCGGCCGGCGGCACCCGGTCCAGCACCACGGCCACCATGATGTCGCGCGCGGCGGCGTCCAGCAGCAGGCGCCACGGGACGGCGTCGGCGTAGCGGTTGGCGGTGGTCACGAAGATCCACAGGTCGGCGGCCGCGAGCAACTGGCCCGCCAATCTGCGGTTGTCTTCCGAGACGGAGTCGACGTCGGGAGCATCCAACAGCGCGATCCCTGGCGGCACGGCCGGGTCGGCGGCGAGCACGAGCGAAGTGACGGCGCCGGTGTCGGGACTGGGCCCGGCCGGGGCGGCCGGCACCGCTGTGGTGACCACGGTTCCGCGGATCCGGCTGAGGCTCGGCAGCACGCGCTGGTCCTCGAACCACGCGGCGTCGTCCGGGTGGTGCAGCAGGATGGGCTGCCGGGTGGTGGGCCGGATCGCGCCGGCGCGGGTGACGGCGTGGCCCACGAGTCCGTTCACAAGCGTGGACTTGCCGGCGCCGGTTGAGCCGCCGACGACGGCCAGCAGGGGCGCGTCAAGGCTGCGGTAACGGGGCAGGATGTAGTCGTCGAGCTGGGCCACGGCGTGGCGGATGTCCAGCCGTGCGGTCTCGGCGCCGGGCAGCGCCAGCGGCAGCGACACCGCGGAGAGCTCCCGTCGGACGGTCTCGAGGAGTTCGACGGCGGCCGCCTGCCTGGCAGCGGGTGACGACTGCCCGGTCCGGTCGGCGCTTTCGCTGGTACTCACAGCATCATCATGCCAGTTGGACCAGCCGGAGCCCGGGGTTCTGCGCCTCACAGCTTGCTCCAAGGTCCGCCTGTCAAGGTTTTGCGGTGACAACAGAACTCAGCCCTAGGACGGGCGACAAGCTCCTCGACATCCACAACTACGCGATCGCCCTGAAGGGGTCAGACCTCCGGGAAGAAGCCACCGTAGGCCATAACCTGCTGCTCATCCTCAAGGGCAAGAACCAGTAGTCCGCACCGGCCCGGCTTCGGGCCTCCGGGGGCAGCCCCTGTGGACGGAACGACCGCTCGGCCCACTCCGACCCCTCGGCCCACTCGTTGAACAGTTCTCTCGGGTAACAAAAAGTCCCCCGGAAACCGTGGTTTCCGGGGGACATTCGTGACCCCAGCGGGATTCGAACCCGCGTTACCGCCGTGAGAGGGCAGCGTACTAGGCCGCTATACGATGGGGCCTTGCACTTTTTCCAAACGTGTTCCAAACCGGCTTGACCGATTCAGAACCCCTGAACTGCCGCAGAAATCCGCGGTCTTTCAGAGCTGGGATACCAGGACTCGAACCTAGAATGACGGTACCAGAAACCGTTGTGTTGCCAATTACACCATATCCCAATGGAACTTTCGGGCCGGTTCCGCAGGTCCAAACCCGCGCTCCCAGCGCCTCAGCACGAGTAATTACTTTACCCGAGACTTTTGCCGCGCACAAATCGGACCGCACGCGCCCTCCTCGACACCTTCGCACCCCTCCGGCCGCCGCACTTTTGGAGATTCTTCCCCGGAAACCCTTGCCAACCCGGCCGCGACAAGTTTACTCTCGGTAAGTTACCAATGAGTAACAACCCCCTCCCCCACCCAGTTGAGGGCAGAATAACGACCGCTTCGGAGTGTTAGCTGCATCACATTCCGGGGCCGGCAGCAGAGCCGTTGCCGGCGAGATCGTCGAGAGGAACAGTCAGTGTCACAGAGCCGTGCCGCCACCGCCCCAATCCGAACCCGTGCCCAGCAGATCGCCATCGCCATACTGGCCCTGCTCCTGATCGCACTGCTGGGGTTCTACACCCTGGTCACCGGCCGGATCACGGACGGATCCGCCAAACTCAACGACGGCGCCTCCCAGGCCGCCGCCGGCGCCGACCAGCTCAAGGACGGTGCCGGCAAACTCGCCACCGGCGCGGGCCAGGCGGACACCGGAGCCGGCAAAGTCTCGGAAGGGGCTGAGAAGATCCACGCCGGAATCGCCGGCAAACTCGCCCCGGGCGCGGATCAGCTCCAGGCCGGTGCCAGCGAGCTGGCTACGGGCGCAGTGAAGATTCAAACGGACGTCGAAAACAAGCTGGCCCCGGGCGTGTACCAGGTTGACGACGGCGCCCGGAAGCTGGCCGCCGGCGCCGGGCAGCTCTCCGCGGCCCTGACTCCCACCGCAGCGGGCAACGCCGAAAACAACCTGGCCGACGGCGCTACCCAGCTCGACGCCGGCGCCGGCAAGCTCGAAGCCGGCACCAACCAGCTGGCCGCCGGCACCAACCAGCTGACGGCCGGAACCAACCAGCTGAAGGGCTACCGCGGGGCCAACAACAACCCGGAGGCCGGCACGGGTACCGCGGCGCTGGCCCAGGCCCTTGAGCTGCTGCAGGCTGCCGCCAATGATCCCGTCCAGGGGTTCGTCCCGTTGTCCCTGGTCAAGGACAAGATTGCGAAGATCCTCGCCGGCGCCCACCAGCTGGATGCCGGCGCCTCCCAGCTCCAGGCGGGGGCGTCCCAGCTCCAGGCCGGGGCCGGGCAGCTCCAGGCCGGCACCGGGCAGCTCCACGCCGGGACCGGCAAGCTCACCGCCGGGTTCGCCACCCTGGCGGGCAAGCTCAACAGCCGCGACCCCAACAACCCGGGCGTGGTGCTGGGGACGGAGTTGCTGGCGGACGGTACCGGCAAGATCAGGGTCGGCATGGACGGAGTCCCCGGAGATCCCGAGCACCCCGGCCTGCTAAAGGCCACGGCCCGGATGACAGACGGAAGCTCACGGCTGGCCGACGGCACCGTGGCGCTGAACGCCGGCATCAAGGGTGATCCCGCCGACCCGGCCAACCCTGGTCTGTTGACCGGTTCGGGGGCCCTGGCTTCCGGCGCGTCGGAGCTCTCCGCGGGCAACACCAAGCTGGCTTCCGGCACCACGCAACTGTCCACCGGCGCCGACAAGCTGGCCGACGGCAACGCCAAGATTGCCGCGGGTACCGGCACGCTGTACTCCAGCGCCGCAGCGGTCTCGCCGTCGAACATGATCAACGGCGACATCGCGGTGGCCGTGGGCCTCGTGACATTGCTGGGACTGGGCGCCGTCGGTGCCTACCTGATCCTGCGGAACCGCCGGATGGCACAGGACCGAATGGCGGAGGACCGCCTGGCACGGCAAGCAGCCTAGCCGTCCACCTGGTCGGTAACGCAAACGGCCCCGTCGGAGGAAGGATTCCTCCGACGGGGCCGTTGTGTTGAGCCCGACGTGTTGGATCCGGCTGCGTTGGATACTGCTGTGTTGGATACTGCTGTCTGGGGCTGCTGCCGGGTCAGGCCAGCAGGTCAAGCAGCGAGGCGACCTCGCGGCCGGCGAAGCCGGGAGCAGGCTCTCCGCCGCGATTGAGCCAGACGCCCAGCAGGCCGGCCGCCGTCGATCCTTCGGCGTCGAGGAGGCGGTTGTCGCCCACGTACAGCGTTTCGCCGGGCCCGGTGCCGAGCCGGCGCACGCCTTCGAGGTAGATCGCGGGGTCCGGCTTGGCCACGCCGAGGGTGTCGGTGCCGACCAGGATCCCGATGCGGTCCAGGCCGGCGGCGTCCAGTTTCACCCGCTGGTAGTCGTGGACGTTGTTACTGACGGCGCCGTACGGGACTCCGGCGGCATCCAGCGCATCCAGCAGCGGTGCCACGTCGTCGAAGGCGCGGATGTAGCTGTGCTGCAGGCTGGCGTAGGAGCTGACCCAGTGCTCTGCCCGCTCGCTGTCCTCGAGTTCGACGCCGAAGTGCCCCAGCGCCGCGCGGCCGCGCAGCAGACGTTGTTCGTTGAAGCTGAGTTCGCCAGCCAGGTAGCGGTCGTAGAAATGCGTCGTTTCCCGCGTGAAGATCCGCCCGAACCGCTCCCAGCCGGCCTCGTTGAGGCCCGGCAGGAGGTGTTCGCTGACCCCGCGCAACGCCGTCGTCATGGCGAACTCGAGGTCCACCAGGGTGTCATCGATGTCGAACAACACACCGCGGATGCCGTCCAGCCCGGCCGCGAGGACCCCGCCGTCGGAGTCTGATCCGCCGTTCATCAGCCGCGGAAGGCGCGCAGGCGCGCCAGGGACGAATCCTTGCCCAGGATGACCATGGATTCGAACAGCGGCGGCGAGATCCGGCGGCCGGAGACGGCCGTACGGACGGGGCCGAAGGCCAGCCGCGGCTTGACCCCCATGCCCTCCACGAGGGCCTCCTTCAGCGCGGCCTGGATGTTCTCCGCAGTCCACACGGCAACGGGCTCGAGGGCCGCCAGCGCGGCATCGAGGACCTCGGCGAGGTTCTCCGGCAGACCCTTGCGCGCGTCGTCGGCGACGTCGATCGCGCCGTCGTCCTTGAACAGGAAAGCCAGCAGCTCCGGGGCCTCGCCCAGCAGCGAGATGCGCTCCTGGATCAGCGGGGCCGCCTCGGTGAGGATCTCATCCTCGCGGGCCGTGAGGCTCTCCCCCACCAGGCCGGCGGCCTGCAGGTAGGGAACCAGGCGGCCGCGGAAGTCCTCCGGGTCCAGCATGCGGATGTGCGTACCGTTGATGGCCTCGGCCTTCTTGATGTCGAAACGCGCCGGGTTGGCCAGCACATCATGGACATCGAAGTTCTCGATCAGCTGGTCCACGGTGAAAATGTCCTCGTCGGCGGATAGGCTCCAGCCAAGCAGAGAGAGGTAATTGAGCAGCCCCTCGGGGATGAACCCGCGGTCCCGGAGCAGGAACAGGTTGGACTCGGGATCCCGCTTGGAGAGCTTCTTGTTGCCCTCGCCCATGACGTACGGCAGGTGCCCGAACACCGGCAGGTAACTGGCGACGCCGATCTCCATCAGCGCGCGGATCAGCACCACCTGGCGGGGCGTGGAGGAAAGCAGGTCCTCGCCGCGCAGCACGTGGGTGATCCCCATCAGCGCGTCGTCCACCGGGTTGACCAGGGTGTAAAGCGGCGAGCCGTCGGCGCGGACGATCACGTAGTCGGGAATGCTGCCGGCCTTGAACGTGATCTCGCCGCGGACCATGTCAGTGAAGGTGACGTCCGTATCCGGCATCCGCACCCGGAGCACCGGCTTCCGGCCCTCGGCCTGGAACGCGGCGACCTGCTCCTCGGAAAGCTCCCGGTCGAAGTTGTCATAGCCCAGTTTGGGGTCGCGGCCCGCGGCCCGGTGGCGGGCTTCGACTTCCTCCGGCGAGGAGTAGCACTCGTAGGCGTAGCCCGCGGCCAGGAGCTTGGCCACGACGTCCTTATAGAGGTCCAGCCGCTGCGACTGGCGGTACGGCTCGTGCGGGCCGCCCACCCCGATGCCTTCGTCCCAGGTGATGCCGAGCCAATTGAGGGCCTCCAGCAGCTGCTGGTAGCTCTCCTCCGAGTCGCGCGCCGCGTCGGTGTCCTCGATCCGGAACACGAAGGTGCCCTTGGTGTGCTTGGCGTGGGCCCAGTTGAACAGGGCCGTGCGGATCAGGCCGACGTGCGGGGTCCCGGTCGGTGACGGGCAGAACCGGACCCGGACAGGGGTTTCGGCGGTGACTTCGCTGGTCATTTCCGTGGTGGCAGTGCTGGAGACGGCGTCGGGCGCGGTGGGAGTAGTCATAGTGGTACCAACTTTACCGCGCGCCGGGCGTTGCCTTAGCGGCGGACCACCGGGTTCGAGAGGCGTCCGATGCCCTCGATCTCGACTTCGTAGCGGTCGCCGGCCTTGACCAGGCCGACGCCGGCCGGGGTGCCGGTCATGATGACGTCGCCGGGAAGCAGCGTGAAGGCGTGCG
>NZ_JBFRFD010000193.1:0-6130 GCF_052114645.1 Arthrobacter sp. 2YAF22_2 | reverse complement strand
GCCGCAGGGTGGTGCGGACAGGCCGCACGCCGCGGGCCCGGAGCACCGCTTCGGCCTGCCCTGCAGCGGTGCCGTTGCCCACGAGGATGCCCAGCGGCCTGCGGCCGAGGACCCTCGTGACGTCCTTGACCGCCTCCCCGAGCGGGGAGGCGTCGTCGATCGTCGAGTAGCTCAGGCACCGGCCGGCGCCCTCGATGGGTTCCARCGCAGGCACCGAACCGGTGGCGATCACCAGCTGGTCGTAGCTGAATTCGAGGCCGTCCGCCGTCGTGACCCGGTGCTCCGTGGCGTCGATGAAGCTGGCCGGCTGCCCGAGTCGGACCGAGACCTGGGGCAGGGCGGCGAGCTCCAGCAGCGCCTCCGGGGCRTCATCGCGGTTGCTGAGCACGGTGATGCCGCCGGCGAACGGGGTGCGGGTGAGCCGGTGGACCAGCGCCTGCGCCGCCGGTCCGGCTCCGGCGATCACGATCCGCGGCCGGGTCTCGGAGGTAGCGGACACGGTGGAGATGGCGGGTGTTTCCGTAACGGACATGTGCTGGCCCTTTCGCTGGAGGCCGGTGGATGTGGCCAGTGTTACTGATGTTCCCCAGCGTAGGGGGCTGATTTTTCGCGCAGGTTACCGGGTTGTTGCGGTATTTCCCCGGCTTGTTCGCCAGTTGTTACCGGCTGGTAATGGCGTGGCTCACATCCGCAGCCGGTAGCCGCGCTTGACCACCGTCTCCACCAGGCTGCCGTCCGGCAGCGCGGAGCGGAGCCGGCTGACGGTCATGTCCAGGGCGTGGACCGATCCCCGCAGTTCCAGCAGCTCGGAGAGCGCGTCGCGGGACAGYACGGCCCCGCCGGCGCCCAGCAGCGCCCGCAGCAACAGCAGCGGCGCCGGTGCCAGTTCCAGCGCCTCGCCATCGATCCGCAGCGACCGGCCACGCAGTTCCACCGCGCCCAACGCGGTATCCAAGCGCCGCACATGGTTCAGGGCCAGGTGTTCGCAAACCAGACGAATCAGGGCGCCCATCCGGAACCGCTCCGGAATCAGCGGCTGCACCCCGGCGTCGAGCAGCGGCTGGGCGGTGATGGGGCCGACGACGGCGGTGGCCACGTCGGACTTCAGGCTCGCCACCAGCTGCTTGTAAAGGCCCATCTCGTGCGCGGTGCTCCACATTGCATCGACGGCGGGGGCGCTGGTGAAGGTCAGGACGTCCAGGTTGCCGCTGCAGGCCGCCTCGATCAGCTTCGGCAGCAGGTCGGCGCCGTCGGGCTTGACCCAGCGGTACGGCGTGACCGTCATGACCGTGGCGCCGGACAGCCGCAGCCGCTCCAGCTGGCGGACATCGGTGTAGCCATGCAGCTGCACGGCCACGGTCTTGCCGCGCACCCCCTCGGCCAGCAGCAGGTCCACCAGCGTGGCGGTGGTCTCGTCGCTGCTGATTCCGACGTCGGCCAGTCCGGCCGCGCGGACGGCGCCGCGCGCCTTGGGCCCCCGGACGAACATCCGGGTGGCGCCGAGGGCTTCCAGCAACTGCTCGCCGATCCCGAAGGTGTCCGCCGCTTCGCACCAGCGGCGCATCCCGTAAGCGGTGGTGGCGATGCAGAGTTCCGGCCGGGCCGCGATGACGGCACGGGTGTCCTCGATCAGCCGCTGGTCCTCCTGGACCGGGGCGATCTTCAGCGCCGGGGCGTGCAGCACCTCGGCGCCGCGCCGCTCCAGGGCCTCGATCAGGTCCTGGGAGCGGCGGTGCGAGGTGACCCCGATGCGGAAGCCCTCCAGCGGCAACTCGACTTTCTCCACGGTAACCTCCGCGGCCGGCGGCCGGTCGGGATGCGGGGGCTGCTCCGCGGCGGGGCCGGCGACGGCACCGAGCGCGCTCACGGCGCTCACGCCCCCATCAGCGCCGCGGCCAGGCGGTCCAATTCGGCTTCCGCCTCCGCGCAGCCTCGGTTGGCCTCGGCCACCCTGACGACCTCTCCGATCACCAACACGGCCGGGTTGCTGCAGTCCGCGGCCGCCGTCGTGATGGTGCCCAGCTCGGCGATGGTGGTCCGCTGGCCGGGGCGGTAGCCGCGTTCGACGACGGCCATCGGCATGTCCGCGCGCATTCCCGCCCGCCGGAGGCCGGCGGCGAGCTGGTGCAAGGTGCCGATGCCCATCAGCACCACAATGGTCCCGCCCAGTCCGGCGAGGTGCGTGTATTCCTTCCCGGTCAGCGGGGCGTGGCCGGAGACCACCGTGAACAGGTGGCTGACCCCGCGGTGGGTGACCGGGATCCCGGCTGCGGCCGGGACGGCGATGGCGCTCGTCACGCCGGAGATCACCCGGACGGGGACGCCGGCCTTCACGCAGGCGGCCACTTCCTCGCCGCCGCGGCCGAACACGTACGGGTCCCCGCCCTTGAGCCGGACCACGTTCCTGCCGGCCAGAGCCGCGTCCACCAGAAGTTCCTCGATGCCGGACTGGCTGACCGGGTGGTGGCCGGGCATCTTACCCACGTCCACCAGTTCCGCCGTGCTCAGCGAGGGAAGTTCCTGGTACGGGGCGAGGCGGTCGTAGAAGACGACGTCGGCGTCCCGCAGGGCCTTGATAGCGGCGACGGTCAGCAGTTCGGTGGTTCCGGGCCCGCCGCCGACCAGGGTGACCTGGCCGGCGGGTCCGGCGGCGGGTTCCGCCGCGACCGGGATTCCGGTTTCGCGGCAGCGGTCCAGGAGCGCCTCCCAGCCGGGCTGGCCGTCGTCAACCGCGGCGACCAGGAAGGGCCGCTCCGGCAACGGGCCGTCGCGGCGGGAACCGCCGGGGCTGCTGAGCCGGGAGACGACGGCGCCGGCGGCCCGGTAGCGGCGGACGGCTTGGCGGGCGGCGGCATCCGAGCCGGTGACGAGGACTTCGCGTCCGGTGAGTTCAATGTTGAGCTGCATGGCTATGCCTCGTTTTCGTCAAGCAGTTCAGGTGTGGTGGAACGGACCGGGATGTGCGACCCGATCAAGACCGGCTGCTGACCGGCCCGGGCCTTCTCTTCGGCCGTGGCGGGGCGCATCTGGCCCCGCTCGTCGGAGACGAAGGTGATGGAATCGTCCACCTGGTCCGGGGCGTTGACGAAGGACCGGAAGCGGCGGAGGCGCTCCGGATCCTTCAGGGTGTCGGCCCATTCGTCGACATAGGTGTCAACGTGCTTGGCCATGGCGGCCTCGAGGTCTTCGGCGATGCCCAGGACGTCGTGCACCACGACGTCCTCGACGTGCTTGATCCCGCCGTCCAGTTCTTCCTGCCAGCGGGCGGTGCGCTGCAGCCGGTCGGCGGTGCGGATGTAGTACATGAAGTAGCGGTCGATGTACTTGACCAGGGTTTCGTCGTCCAGGTCCTTGGCCAGTAGCTGGGCGTGGGCCGGGGTGGCGCCGCCGTTGCCGCCGACGTACAGGTTCCAGCCGTCCGCCGTGGCGATGACGCCGACGTCCTTGCCCCGGGCCTCGGCGCATTCGCGGGCGCAGCCGGAGACGCCCATTTTCAGCTTGTGCGGGCTGCGCAGGCCGCGGTAGCGCAGCTCAAGCCGGATCGCCATGGCCACCGAGTCCTGGACGCCGAAGCGGCACCAGGTGGAGCCGACGCAGGACTTCACGGTGCGCAGGGACTTGCCGTAGGCCTGGCCGGATTCGAACCCGGCGTCCACGAGCAGCTTCCAGATTTCGGGCAGCTGCTCGAGCCGGGCGCCGAACATGTCGATCCGCTGGCCGCCGGTGATTTTGGTGTACAGGCCGTACTGTTCCGCGACTGCCGCGATCACACCGAGTTTCTTCGGGGTGATTTCGCCGCCGGCAATGCGCGGCACCACCGAGTAGGTGCCGTCCTTCTGCATGTTGGCCAGGGCGCGGTCGTTGGTGTCCTGCAGGGTGCCGCGGCCGGCGTCCAGGACGTAGGCGCTGTTCTGGCTGGCCAGGATGTTCGCGATGGTCGGCTTGCAGATGTCGCAGCCGTCGCCCGTGCCGTACCTGGCCATGACTTCCTCGAAGGAGGTCAGCTCCAGGACGCGGATGGTCTCGAAGAGGTCCTGGCGGGACAGCTCGATGTGCTCGCACAGGGCCTTGGAGACCTCGACGCCGGACTTGGTGAGTTCGCTTTCGAGCAGCTTCTTGAGCATCGGCACGCAGGAACCGCAGCTGGTGCCGGCACGGGTGCACCCCTTCAGTTCGCCGAGCTCCTGGACGGGTGCGTTGCCGTCGCCGGCCCCGCAGCCGTTGACGGTGTCGCGGATGGTCCCGGCGGACACGTTGTTGCAGGAACACAGGATGGCGTCGTCCGGGAGTCTGGCCTCCAGGGCTTCGCCCCCGGCCCCGCCGCTGGCCGCGGTGAGGTACGCGCCGGGTTCGGCGGCGAGTTCACGGCCGAGCATCGGGCGCAGCGACGTGTACGGGGTGGCATCCCCGACGAAGATGCCGCCGAGGAGGGTCTTGGCATCGTCCGTGGTGACGATCTTCTGGTAGACCCCGCGGGCCGGATCGGCGTAGACGATCTCCAGCGCGTGCTCGGTCCGGGCGAAGGCGTCACCGAAGCTGGCGACATCGACGCCGGAGAGCTTGAGCTTGGTGGCGGTGTCGAAGCCGGGGAAGGTCGCGTCGCCGCCGTGCAGCCGGTCGGCGACGATCTCCGCCATGGTGTTGGCCGGAGCCACGAGACCCAGGCACATGCCGCCGAAGTTGGCGACCTCGCCGATCGCCCAGATGCCGGGAACCTGTGTTTCGCAGCCACCGGAGATCACGACGCCGCCGCGCGGGCCGAGTTCGAATTGGGGCGCGCCGTCGTGCCCGTCCGGGCCGTTGGCGGCGCGGAACAGCTCGTCGCGGGGCCGCACACCGACAGCAACGATCACGATGTCCGCGTCGATGGTCCGGCCGTCCGCCATGAGTACGCCGGTGACCTGGCCGTCGTCGTCGGCGAGGACCTCGGAGGGGAACACGCCGCCGTGGACGGTGAAACCCTTGGCCTCGATGAGCCGGCCCAGGGCCTGTCCGGCGCCTTCGTCCAGCTGGGTGTTCATCAGCCAGGGCGAGCCGTTGATGACGATCGGGGTGGCGCCGAGTTGTTCGGTGCCGGCCGCGGATTCCAGACCCAGGAGGCCGCCGCCGATGGTGACGGCGTTGACCTTGCGGCCGACCTTGGCCGTCAGGTCCGCGATCGCCTGGTTGATGGCCCGGACGTCCTCCAGCGTGCGGTACACGTGGGTGAGCTCCGAGCCCGGGATGGGCAGACGGGCCGCGTCCGAGCCGGTGGCGACGACCAGTTCGTCGTACGGGTAGCTGGTGCCGGCAGCGGTGGCCACGGTTTTCGCCGCGGTGTCGATGCTGGTGACGCGCTCGCCGGTCCGGAGGGTGACGGCGTCGTGGTCCCACATCGACGCGCTGCCGAGGGTGAGGTCCGCGGCGGTGTCGGTCAGGGTCTTACTGAGCGCTACGCGGTCGTAGGGCAGGTGGGCTTCCTCGGTGAGGACGGTGAGTTGCCAGCCGTCGAGGCCGCGGGCGTGCATGGCGTCGGCGAAGCGGTGCGCGGCGGGTCCGCCGCCGACGACGACGACACGGCGGCGGGTCTGCCCGGACGCGGTCCGGGGAGGCACGTTTTCTGGGCTGGCGGTCTGTCCGGTCACGGGTGGCCTTTCGTTGGGCCGCAGGCGGTGCCCTGCAACGATGAGGTCCAGGTGTTTCGGCTATCGGCGCCGAGCAACTGGTCCGTTCAGCCTAGGGACCGGCAGTTTCCCCTCAGTTTCCTTTGTGTTTCGCCAACTTAACTTCTGCATCACGGCTGCGTTTCCGGCCACGTGAGATCCCTTTTACCCGCCGGACACATTGGCCGCACGCCGTAGAAACACGGCCGACCTAGCGTGGAGACATGGCCGCAGCCGTGGCCGGTAATTTTGATAGGGGCCGACATGACCGCCGTACTGGAAAGCACAGCCCGCAACCATGGGAAGCGAATCGGCGGTGGAGCCGGAGCTGCCTGGCACCGGGTGTGCGCCGTGGAGGACCTGGAGCCCGGCTGGGGCGAGGCTGCGCTGATAGCGGGACGCCAGGTGGCATTGTTCCGCACGGCCGCCGGTGAGGTATTCGCCGTCGAGCATGCCGATCCGGCGACCGGGGCGCATGTCATGGCCGG
>NZ_JBFRFD010000192.1:0-6145 GCF_052114645.1 Arthrobacter sp. 2YAF22_2 | reverse complement strand
GATCGGCGCCGGAGTGCGCTACGTCGTGGTGGCCCCGGGCTCCCGTTCGGCGCCGATGGCCTACGCGCTTGCCGAAGCCGACGCCGCCGGCCGGGTGGAGCTCCTGGTCCGCATCGACGAACGCGACGCCGGCTTCACTGCGCTGGGCCTCGCCCTGGCCACAGGGGCCCCGGCAGCCGTGCTCACCACGTCGGGAACCGCGGTCGGGAACCTGCTGCCGGCCGTGATGGAGGCCAACCACGCCGCCGTCCCCCTGGTGGTCCTCTCAGCGGACCGGCCGGAGGAACTCCGCGGCACCGGAGCCAACCAGACCACCGTGCAGCCGGACCTGTTCGGCGAGCACGTCCGCTTCGCCGCCGACGTGCCCGCCGGCCAAAACCCGCTCCGGGCCGTCGAGACTGCGCTCAGCGCCGCCACCGGCGCCTTCGAGGACATTCCGCCGGGGCCCGTGCAGCTGAATCTCGCCTTCCGTGACCCGCTCGTCCCGGCCGCCGGTGACGGCCTGGGCGAAGCGTCCGGGCACCGGGTCCACCATGCCCCGCGGCCTCCGCTGGCGCTGGACTTCCCGGCGGCCTCCCGGGCCCTGCCCGAGCGGCGCACCGTGGTTTTGGCCGGGCACGACGCCGGCCCCGTCGCCGAGGCGTTCGCCCGCGCCCACGGCCTGCCGCTGCTCGCCGAGCCATCCTCCAACGCCCGCTTCGGCCCGAACGCGGTGGGCCCCTACCGGCTCCTGCTGGAACACTTCGGCCCGGAATCGCGCCAGCCGATCGAACGCGTCGTGCTCTTCGGCCGGCCGACCCTCTCCCGCCCGGTGTCCGAACTACTCGCCCGCGCCGACGTCCCGTCCGCCCTCTATCAGCCCGTTCCGGTGGCGTGGTACCAGCCCGGCCGCCGGACCGAACTGCCGCTCGAGACCCTGGCCGACCTTGCCGATTTCGCCGGCCGGGGTGCGCCGGCGTGGCTCGATGCGTGGCTGCTGGCCGGCGCCGCCGCCCAGCATGCCGTTGACCTGGTGCTTTCTGGATCCGCGGGGGTGACGCCCGCCCCTGCGGGATCCGGCCCCGCGTCGGACCCCGCAATTTCCGGCCCCGAAGTTGGGGCCCTGGTGTGGGCCCATACCCGCGGACAGCTCGTGCTGGGCTCCTCCAACGGAATCCGCGACGTCGACCTCGCGGGCGCACCGGCCCAGGAACCGCGGGCCACCGTCTTCGCCAACCGGGGGCTCGCCGGGATCGACGGCACCATCGCCACTGCCACCGGCATCGCCCTCGGCGGCAGGCAGGAAACCACCGTGCTGCTGGGCGACGTGACCTTCCTGCACGACGCGGGCGGCCTCCTGCTGGGCGCCGGGGAGGCCGTGCCGGCACTGCGGATCGTGGTCCTCAACGACGCCGGCGGGGCCATCTTCGGGCTCCTGGAGCACGGCGCCGTCGAGCGGTCCGGCCGTTACGGCACCGCCGTCGAGCGACTGTTCGGCACCCCCCACACCGTGGACATCGCCGCCCTCGCCGCCGCCTACGGCGTCGCGCACCGGGCAGTGAGCACGACGGCGGAGCTTGCCGCGGCACTGGCCGAACCGGTCGAGGGCCGCAGCATCATCGAGGTCCGGACGGACCGGCATGGACTCCGGGAGTTGCACGGGCGGATCCGGGCCGCGGTGGCCGCGGCCGTGACCGGGGTCCCCGTCACGGACTGACGCACCGTTGAGGCGCAAATGCCCTGCCGCTGCGGATATTCCGGCAGCGACAGGGCATTAGCGGGTCGACAGGTACTGTGTGAGCCGGCCTACAGCACCCGGCTCAGGAATTCCTTGGTGCGGGCGTGCTGCGGGTTCGCGAGCACCTCCCGCGGGTCCCCGGATTCCACGACGACGCCGCCGTCCATGAAGGTCAGCCGGTCGCCGACCTCCCGGGCGAAGCCAATCTCGTGGGTCACCACGATCATGGTCATGCCGGATTTGGCGAGGTCCTTCATCACGTTCAGGACGTCGCCCACGAGTTCCGGGTCCAGCGCGGACGTGGGCTCATCAAAGAGCATCAGTTCCGGGTCCATGGCGAGGGCACGGGCGATGGCCACGCGTTGCTGCTGTCCGCCGGAGAGCTGCGAGGGGTAGTGGCCGGCCCGGTCCGCCAGGCCCACCCGGTCCAGCAGTTCCAGCGCGCGCTTCCGGGCGGCGTCGCGAGACTGGCCCTTGACCTGGACCGGCGCTTCCATGACGTTCTGCAGCGCCGTCTTGTGCGGGAACAGGTTGAAGCGCTGGAAGACCATGCCGATCTCGCGGCGCTGGGCGGCGATTTCCTTGGTCTTCAGATCGTGCAGCCGGCCCTTGACCTCGCGGTAGCCGATCAGTTGGCCGCCGACGGAGATCCGCCCGGCGCTGATCGTTTCGAGCAGGTTCACGCAGCGCAGCATGGTGGACTTTCCGGAACCCGACGGCCCGATCACCACCGACACTTCGCCCTGATTGACGGTCATGTCGATGCCGCGCAGCACATGGTGCTGGCCGTAGAACTTGTGAAGGCCCTCGATCTTGACCAGCGGCTTTTCTGCGGTGATCGTCATCGCGCACTCTCCTCGGGGAAGTCCGTCTTCATTGAGCGCTGGACGTCTGCGCCGCCACCGGCAGCCTTGGCGGCGCCCGGAGCCACCGCCGCGGGCGCCAGGTTGTCCACGCCCTTGCCGTAGTACGCCTCGATGTAGTGCTGGCCGACCATCAAGATGCTGGTGATGAGCAGATACCAGATGGCCGCCACGATGAGCAGGGGAACCGGCAGGTACGTCCGGTTGGCCAGGGTATTCGTGGCGAAGGTGAGGTCCAGGGTGAACGGCACCGCCAACACCAGCGAGGTGGTCTTCAGCATCCCGATGGTTTCATTGCCGGTAGGCGGGACAATGACGCGCATGGCCTGCGGCAGAATGATCCGCCACATGATCTTGGTCTTGCCCATGCCCAGCGCTTCGGCCGCTTCCATCTGGCCGCGGTCCACGGACTTGAGGCCGGCACGGAAGATCTCGGCAAGGTAAGCGGATTCATTAAGCCCCAGGCCGAGGATGGCCGCTATCGTGGTGGTGACAATCGTGCTGGTATCCACGCTGAACAGCTCCGGTCCGAACGGGACACCGGCGCTGATCTTCGGGTAGAGCACCGAGATCAAGCCCCAGAACACCAGCTGCGTGTATACCGGAGTGCCGCGGAAGAACCAGACCCAGGCCCAGCTTGACCAGCGGAACACAGGGTTGTCGGATTGCCGCATGAAGGCCAGCAGGATCGCCAGGACAATGGCCAGGACCATCGAAGCCACGGTCAGCAGCAGGGTCCAGCCAACGCCCTGAACGACCTTGACGTCCAGGATGTAGGTGCCGACAATGTCCCAACGGAAGTTGCTGTTGGTTACGAGCGACTGCAGGAACACCGCGAGCAAGCCGAGGATGATCACCGCGCTGAGCCAGCGACCGGGGTGCCGGACCGGTACTGGTTTGTTCAGTACCGGCGCGGCGCTATCCTGCTGGCTTTTCATCGCTTCACCTGCTGAGTGGTCGGTGGCGGGAAGACTCAAGAGCCGGCCGTCGGGTTGACCTCGGACTTGGTGATGGCACCTTCAGCGTTACCCCAGCCCTGCAGGATCTTCTTGTAGGAGCCGTTTTCGATCAGCTTCGTCATGGTCTTCTGGATGACGTCGGCGAGGGCGGTGTCCGATTTGGCGACGGCGATGCCCTGCGGGGCGGCATCGTAGACGTCGCCGAGCTTCTCAAGCTGCCCGTTGGTCTGGGTCAGCGCGTAGCCGATGATGGGGGAGTCCGCCGCCATGGCATCGATGCTGCCGTTGACCAGCCGGGTGGTCACGTCCGTCTGGTTCTTGAGCGTAACAATGTCGATGGGCTTCTTGCCTTCGGCCGTGCACTTCTTATTGCGGTCGGAGAGATCCGGGTCTTCCTGGACGGTGCCGGTCTGAACGCCGATCGACTTGCCGCAGACGTCGTCGAGGGAGAACTTCTTCGGGTTGCCCTTCTGCACGGCCCAGGCGGTGCCGGCGTTGAAGTAGCTGACCATGTTTACCGCACCGAGGCGTTCCTTGTTAATGGTGAAGGATGAGATGCCCAGGTCGTACTTCGGGCCCAGCGCCGGAAGAATGCCGGTGAATTCGGCCGTCTGCACCTGGACCTYGAGTCCCAGGGTCGCGCCGATGGCCTTGGCGATGTCGACGTCGTAGCCCACCGGGGTCTGGCCGTCGGTGCCGAGGAATTCCGCCGGGGCGTAGCTGGTGTCCGCGCCCACGGTCAGGGTCCCCTTGGACTTGATCGCTGCCGGCACCATGGCCGCAAGCGAATCGTCTTTCTGGACCGTGGTCGGGTCAAAGCTGGCGCTGGCGTTGGCGCTGCCGGACGGAGCAGCCGCGCCGCCGGTGCCCGACTCGGAGGCGTTGGTGCAGCCAGTGAGGGCCAGGGCGCCGACCGCGAGCACGGCAGCGGCCTTGAACTTGGAGTTGCCCAAGAACGAACGGGAGATCTGCATTTTTCTTACCTTTTTTTGCAGGGGAATGCGAAAACTAAGTCGCGCATAGTATATCGCCGAACAAGAGATGTACGTCACAGAAAACTTAGTTTCACTATTGGATAACTATAGGCAGGCGGATTTCAAGTGGCCCCGCCGCGAGTTGTCTGGGATTACGGATTCCCCGGCCCGCGCGGTCCGCGGCCGGGGACCCGACACCCCGCCAAGGTCAGCTGCTGATGCCGAGGGATTCCAGCATCGGCCGGAACTTCGCCCAGGTTTCCGCCAGCTCGGCCTCGGGCACGGAACCCTCCACGACCCCGCAGCCGGCGTAAAGCCGGACGGTGTCCGGCCCTTCGATGACGGCGCCGCGGAGTGCGATGCCCCATTCGCCGTTGCCAGCGGCGTCGAGCCAGCCGACCGGTCCGGCATACGGGCCGCGGTCCAGGTGCTCCAGTTTGCGGATCAGCGCACCAGCCACGCTGGTGGGCGTGCCGCACACCGCAGCGGTGGGGTGCAGCGCATTGATCAGGGCCAGGCAGGTGGGCACATGGCCTTCCACCTCGGCCAGCTCGGCCTTGACATCCGACGCCAGGTGCCAGACGTTCGGCAGCTCCAGGATGAAGGGCTCGCTGTGCGCGTTCATCGCCTCGGAGAACGGCGCCAGCTGCGTCGTGAGGGACTGGATCGCGATGTCGTGTTCGTGCCGTTGCTTCTCGGACCCGGCGAGTACGCGCTCGGCAAATTCCATCGGCGAGCCGGCCATGCCCTTGGCATCGCGGCGGTCCAGGGTGCCGGCCAGAACGCGTGCCTGCGCGGTCCGGCCTTCCACCTGGATCAGCATCTCGGGGGTCGAGCCCACCAGCCCGTCGACGCCATAGGTCCAGCATTCGCGGTACCGCACCGCCAGCTGGCGCAGGATCTCGGCGGCGTTCACGCCATCCGGCACGGTGGCGACGATGTCCCTCGCCAGCACCAGCTTCTCCAGCGCTCCGGTCCGGATTTCGGCGACGCCCTCGGCGACGGCGGCCATCCAGTCCGCCTCGCTGAGCGAGCCGGTGCTTAGTTTGGCTTCCCGCGCACCGGCCGGCTGATCGGAGGACATCGTTCCGGTGGCAGCGGCCTGCGCCGCCGGGAGGCCCTGCACGGTCTCGGGCGCGCCCAGCCAGCGCCGAAGGGCGGCGCGGGCGCCGGCCTCGGTGAGCTCGCCGTCGTCGAACGTGAGCTGGGTCAGCCAGGCGGTTCCGTCACGCAGCCCGACGACGATTTCGGGGACGATCAGCCGGGAGGAGTGTGCGGAGACCTTGGAGAAGGCGAAGGAGCCGAAAGCCACGGGGCCGGTGCCCGGGCAGCCGACGGCGTCCGTGACGTCCGCTTCCAGGACCAGGTGCCGCCACCAGATGTCCGCCTCAAGGAACCGCTCGGGACCTGTGGCGGTGAACCGGGCCACCTCGCCGAAGCCGACAAGGCCGGCCTCGCGCCGGGTCCAGCAGAGTACGTCGTCGCGGACCAGAAACGACGGCAGCCCCCCGGGGAACGAATCTGCATCGAGGGGGACTGTCAGGGTCCTGATAATTCTGGTAGGGAACGTGCTCGTCATGATGAGACAACACTACTCCCGACGTCCGCCGCGCCCCGGACGCGCCCGCGGTT